>NZ_CP067226.1 GCF_016617715.1 Paracoccus sp. MC1862
TGCAACCAGGTCGCCAAACCTGAAAGCCTATCTAAAGCTAAGGCCCGTTGTAGTCCCTCCTGACATCCCGATCAAGCAGAAAACGCGTTTGCGCGAACGGACCCGTCTTGCCGGCCGCCCCTGCGCCTGAACCTGTCAGGAGCAGACCATGACACATCTTGCGGCCCAAGCCGCCCCCCTCTTTCCGACCCTTGCGCTGCCCGGCGGGCGCAGCGCCCTTCTCGATCTGGTGCGCACAGTGCGCCATCTTCTGCGTCCCGTGCCTTGTGCCGGCGCGATCAACGCGCTTGCCGACATGATGGGTGCCACCCGTCCGTCCGACTGGACCGAGCCAAAGACCGAGCCCTGCTGCTACATGGACGCGGTGGAGATCGCCCGGGCCCGCGGCATCCCGGCCTCGACCTGGCGGCGCTACGAGGCGCAGCTTGCGGCGGCCCGCCTGATCGAGCGCCGTACGGCCGCGAACGGCGCCCGCAGCCGTTGGACCGGCACCGGCATCTTCTTCGGGCCACTGCTGGCGCAGGTGAGCGACCTTCTGGCTATGAGAGAGCAGGCCGAGGCCGAGCGGCGCGCACACGCCCATCTGCGCGGCAGGCGCTCCATCGCCCGTCGCCATCTGCGGCACGCGATCGAGGCGCTGATCGAGCTTGGTGCGGCAGGCGAGACGGTCCAGGCGCTTGTCGAGCAGCGTGACGCCTGGCCTGCGGCCGAGGCGCTGTACTGCATGACGGTGGCCGAGCTGCGCCGGCACGTCGATGAGGCCGAATCCCTGTGTCGCGAAGCGCTGGCTCTTGTCGAGAACCTCGAGAAATCAAGCGGTGGACCGCTCAGTTTCGAGCGGTCTCATATACAAGATACAACCCAAATTCACATGAAGTCAGGTAATGCATGCGTGGATAACCGGAGCACGGGCAAGCCCGTGCAAGACAATCCCTCAGCTGCTCCGCCTAACGGCTCCGCGAAGAGCACAGAAAAAAATGATGGGGCGGGCAGGGCAGCGGTCAAGGGCCAGTTCATCGACCGGCTGGGACCGCAGCGGCTGTTCGAACTGGCCTCCGTCGAGATGCAGCAGGATCTGCTGCGCCACCGCAGCGACCCGGGCGAGCTGACGCTGTTCGACTTCATCTGCGCGGCCTATGACCGCTTCCCCCACATCGGCCTGCGGCCGCGGCTTTGGGAGGAATGGGCGCAGCTCATGTCCGAGGAGGAACTGATGCTTTGCACGCTCATCACCGATGCACGGCGATCGGACCCCGAAACCCCGGTCATCAGCCCAGGGGGCTACATGCGCGGCATGGTCCGGGCCTGCCAGCTCGGCACCCTCAACCTGACCGGCAGCCTGATCGGCCTCAACGAACGACGGCTGGCCGAGGAACGGACATGAAGGGACGGCGGCAAGGGCTGAACTTGGTTGGAAACGTCGGTCACGGCCGGGGAAAGATCAAAAATCTCCTTGGCCTTGTCGGAGCAGGATCATCGACAGCGTATTGCAGCGCATCCGGATGCAGGACGGCGGCCGGTATGAAAGGCTCATGGGTGAATGAATACCACAGCCAGGCCGTCCGAGCCGGCGAGATCACCCGGTGAGGCCGCGCCGGCCCTGTCCGGTCCGGCCGGTTTCCCCGCCGGTCAGCGTGGTGCCTTTCGGTCTGACGCCCGAGGCCCTTGCCAGGATGGCAAGCTTGCCGTGGAGGATGCGGTAATCCGCATTGTGGTTATAAGCATGGATCGCTTCCAGCAGCAGTTCCCATTCCGTCTTCGTCAGTCCTGGGCCATTCATGGAACTGTCCTGGCTGGTCATGTGAATGTCTCGGTCGCGAATGTTGCATCTGGTCTCTTCGGAAAGCGGATGCCTCCCCAAAACCGCACGTCGAGGTGACAGCCTGAGTGTGTCCGTCCTGTCCTGCGTGAACTCCGCAACCGCCATGACCGCAAAGCGCCTGGTCCTGCATGGCTTTTCCGAAGCAACGCAGGGAAACTCTACCCAGCGTTTCGGCGAAGTCCCGAGATTTGTTCGGTTTATCGCCTTCTGGTATAGCCAATCGGCTACACCGAAATCGCCATGTTTCCCGAAAATGCATGGAGCACCGTGGACGACACCGAGGGTCCCACAATCCTCTTCTGATCTTGCGAGGAAGCCGACATGAAGCTGGCCGATTGGGTGGATGAAGTGAAGGCGACGGGTGGCGTGCCCGAGGGCGACCAGGACACGCTGGCCGCCATCACCAGCGCCGCCGCCCTCTGCTGGGCCGAGATCGACAGGATGGGCGATCCCCGCAGCGAGATCGTGCAACTCGGCGTCAAATGGATGGCGGCCTTCATGGTGTCCTGCGCCCGGCACGGCGAGACGGACTTCCGCGCGATCCTGGTGCCGGCTGAACACCAGCAAGACGTTTTCCGACGCGAAGCCATGCGCAACACGGGTGTGATCGCGAAGATCCTGACCGAAGCGGCCCTAGCATCGCCCCGCCTGTTTACCAGCGCCGTTTCTGCCACCGGCGTCCATCGGCCCGATGCCCCATCCGGGCGCGGCAAGAACCGTGGCGGCTGACCACCCGCAGCCCCAGGGCAGACCCCGCTGGCGGCGGCTGATCGTCGCAGCGGCGGCGCTTCTGCTAATCGCGGCGCTCGTCGCGTTCAGTTGGCCACAGAGCGGCAAAGAATGGCACGTTATAGACGGTGATACGCTGGAACTTGCGGGTGAGCGCATCCGCCTGTTCGGGATCGACGCGCCCGAACGTGGGCAGAGCTGCGGACCCGTCGCTTGCGGCACAGCCGCAACCGACGCCCTGGCCGACATTCTGTCGGCCGGTCCGGTCCGCTGCACCCGCGTCAACACCGACCGTTATGGCCGCACTGTCGCCCGCTGCCGTGCAGGACGCCACGACGTCAATCGCGAAATGGTCAGGCGCGGCATGGCATGGGCCTATCGTCAGTATGGTGACGATTATGTGCGCGACGAGAAAGCAGCGAGGACGGCGCGTATCGGCATCTGGAAATACAAGTCGCAACCCGCCTGGAACTACAGGGCTGGAAGACGGACAGGCAACTGAACCTATCGGCTAGGCCGTTCTAATACGCAGCCTGCCATCGCAATTGCGCTTTCCGGACGTCCGTCAGCAGCAGAGTCCTGCCTTGGAACGCAGCTGTGTTCATCCGGCCACGCGGCCCAAAAATACATACGGTTCAACGTCATTCCTTCAGTCGCAACCGAGGAATGTCAGGCTATCAGACGCCATGGCGTCCTCAGGCCGCTTTGCAGGGGAGGCGGCTTTGACATCCGGGATCGAGACATGCGCCTGTGGGACGAAAGTGCCTCCCTCGGTGTCGGTCGATGCCGAAAGCTTCCGGGTGTGGCGCGCGATCCTTGAGTGCCCGGCCTGCGGCTTCGCTGCCCGTGCAGTCGGCTACGAGCCGGTCAGCTCGCTTTCGCAAGCCACCTTCAGGTGGAACGCGCATGCAGCCCAGGTTCAGGCTCCCCGACTGGCCATCTCGATCCGGTATCACTGACACTTTTCCGAAAGGAGCGAATGAACCGTGACGGGCCGGAACTGCGGAGAGTCCCAGTTCCCGGACCCGCATCTGCAGTGCGCATTCGTTGAGCAGGGCGGCGAGATCCTGGCGGTCCACATTATCGCACCGACTCGAAACCGGGGCAGGGCGCCCCGATGGAACGATCATTTCGCACCAGGGTTGAGTTCGGCATTGATGAGCAGACGAGAGCCAGATTGATTTTCAATCAGCCAGCCCAATCCGAAAGACACTGCCGCGCGCTTGGCCGCACATGCTGAGTTGCGTCGGGACAGCAGAATGCCCGGCCCAACCGATCATGTCCCGCTGCACGACGCTGGCTCCGGCAAGGCCCTGCAGGCTTGACCCGGCGAAGACATGCATCCTTGACGCAGCAATGCGCCGCGGGTGCGACGCTGGCTCACCCTCTGCCCAGGTTATCCTGACGCCCGCCGAGCTTGAGACCGCCCGTCGATCCGCTCTCCTTGCCAGTCTTCCCGACGGGGGTGAGGCCATGCTGCTGAAGGATGCACGGGTGCAGGGCCTCAGGGCCGGTCAGGTCCTCTTCCTGCAGGACGAGCCCTCCGACGCGCTGTTCGTCGTGCTGGAGGGCTGGATCAAGCTTTACCGCACTGCCGCCAGCGGGATCGAGGCGGTGGTCGGCACCATGCGCGACGGCCAGAGCTTCGGCGAGGCAGCGGCACTCTGCGGCCAGCCCTGGCCTGTCTCGGCCGAGGCGATCAGCCCGGCGCGGCTGCTGCGGCTGGACGCACGCCATGTACGCCGCCTGCTGCAGTCCGACCCGGCGCTTGCCACCTCGATGCTGGCTCCGGCTTTTCAGCGTCTGCAGCAGCTCATTGCCCACATCGAGGTGCTGAAGACATGTACCAGCGTGCAGCGGGTGGCCGAGTTCCTGCTGGACCTCATCGCGGAATGCGACGGAGACGGTCCGGTGGCCCTGCCCTACAATAAGGCGCTGATCGCCGGCCGACTGGGGATAAAGCCGGAAACCCTGTCGCGTACCTTCGCACGGCTGCGCGATCATGGTGTGCAGGTCGATGCCACGACGGTCCATATCGAGGACGTGGTGCGTCTGCGCGACGTGATGGTCGAAGCGGTGTCGTGAAGGGCAGGGCCCTTCTGAACAACTCGTCTGCTGGCGCCTCTGGAACTCGGACGAGCAAGGAGCCAGCAGGGACACGCGGTTCTTGTTTGGTCTTCAATAATGGTCATATTGAAGACGCTATCGGAAAGGACCTTGCCATGGCTCAGACCACAACCATGACCGTGCGGCTCGGCCCGGTGCTGAGCGATTTCGTTGCGGCCAATGTCGGTGAGGACGGATCCTATGAGAATGTCAGCGAGTATGTCCGTGACCTGATCCGTCGCGACAAGGAACGGGCCGAGGCTGAAGCCTTTGTTCGCCTTCAGACCGAACTGACCCGAGCGTTCGCCGCACCTGAGGACAGCTATCGACCCCTGACGGCTGCCGAGGTGATCGCGCGCAACCGGGGCTGATCGTGGCGGCCCTTCGCATCCAGGAGGCCGCATCGATGCGGCTGGATGACATTTATCGCTACACCCGTGAACGCTGGGACGAAGCGCAGGCCGATCGTTATATCACCGGCCTCATCGCCGCCTTCGAGCGGATCGAGGCACATGGGGTCGCCTCCCGCCCGATCCCGGCCGAGTTTGGCGTGAACGGCTTCTTCTTCCGCTACGAGCACCATTTCGTCTACTGGCGCCGGCTGTCCAATGGCGACATCGGCATTGTGACGATCCTGCATGAACGCATGCACCAGATCGGCCGGTTCGCCGAGGATTTCAGGCGCGAGTGACCTCTGAGGCGGTCAGTGGTCAGCTCGATCCTGTGGCAACTCGGACAGGGTCAGCGCGACCTGAGGAGTTGACCCCACAGATCGGGACGGATCATGACGAGGTGCCCGGAAGATACCCAACCTGTCACGGGTTGCTTCCGCCCTGAGTCTACAGCCCAAGCTATCCCCCCAACGCACGGCCGGACGCCTTGATGAACCAGCAGTCTCAGGATGACGGGCGTGAGGTCCTCGCGGGACTTGTCGAGCGGGTGACGTTCCACAATCCCGAGACCGGATTCTGCGTGCTGCGCGTCAAGGCGCGCGGGCACCGCGACCTGGTGACGGTGGTGGGCCATGCCGCCGCGATCTCGGCGGGCGAATGGATGACCGCGTCGGGGCAGTGGAGCAACGACCGCACGCATGGTCTCCAGTTCAGGGCGCAGTTCCTCAGGGCGTCCGCACCCACGACCGCCGAGGGCATCGAGAAGTATCTTGGCTCGGGCATGATCCGCGGCATCGGCCCGGTCACAGGCAAGCGCCTCGTGCGCCATTTCGGCACGGAGGTCTTCGACATCATCGAGACCAACCCTGAACGGCTGCGCGAGGTGGAGGGCATCGGTCCGGTCCGCACGGCCCGGATCGCCGCCGGCTGGGCCGACCAGAAGGTCATCCGCGAGATCATGGTGTTCCTGCACCAGCATGGCGTGGGGACCGCGCGCGCCGTGCGGATCTTCCGGACCTATGGCCTCGATGCGGTGCAGGTGATGAGCGAGAACCCCTACCGGCTCGCGCGCGACATCCGCGGCATCGGCTTCCGCACCGCCGATGTCATTGCCGAAAAGCTCGGCATCGAAAGGACCGCCATGATCCGGGTGCAGGCGGGGATCTCCTTCGCCCTCTCCGAAGCCATGGGCCAGGGGCACTGCGGGCTGCCGCGGACGGACCTGGCGGGGCTCGCGGAAAAGCTGCTGGAGGTGCCGGTCGAGTTCATCACGCGTGCGATGGCTCTGGAACTGGCCGAGGGCACGGTCACGGCGGATCGGGTGGGTGACACCGACTGCGTGTTCCTGACCGGGCTTCACCAGGCCGAGCGCGGCATCGCCGCGCATCTCAAGCGCCTGGCCAGCGGTCCCCTGCCGTGGCCCGCCATCGATGCTGACCGTGCCCTGCCGTGGATCGAGCGGGCAACGGGCCTCACGCTCGCCATCAGCCAGGTCGAGGCTCTTCGCCTGGCGCTGCGCTCCAAGGTGCTGGTGATCACCGGCGGGCCGGGCGTCGGCAAGACCACGCTGGTCAATGCCATCCTGCGCATCCTTGCGGCCAAGGGCACGCGTCTGCTGCTCTGCGCCCCGACCGGTCGGGCCGCCAAGCGCATGACGGAAGCCACGGGGCTGGAAGCCCGCACCATTCACCGGCTGCTCGAGTTCGATCCTGCAACCGCTGGCTTCAAGCGCAGCGAGGAGAACCTGCTCGCCTGCGATCTGCTGGTCGTCGACGAAAGCTCGATGGTGGACGTGCCGCTCATGCAGTCGCTCCTGAAGGCGGTGCCAGGCTCGGCTGCGCTGCTGATCGTGGGCGACATCGACCAGCTGCCCTCGGTCGGGCCCGGCCAGGTGCTGGCCGACATCATCGGCTCCGGCGCAGTGCCGGTCGTGCGACTGACCGAGGTGTTCCGCCAAGCGGCGCGGAGCCGCATCATCACCAGCGCGCACCGGATCAACGAGGGGCGCCTGCCGGACCTCTCGACCCCCGAGGGCGAAAGCGACTTCTACTTCGTGCCGGCCGAGGCGCCCGAACAGGCGGTGGCGCGCATCGTCGAACTGGTGCGTCACCGGATCCCGCGCCGCTTCGGGCTGGACCCCGTCCGCGACATCCAGGTGCTCTGCCCGATGAACCGTGGCGGCGTCGGCGCGCGGGCGCTCAACATCGAACTGCAGGCGGTCCTCAATGGGGCGGGTGCCCCGAAGGTCGAGCGCTTCGGCTGGACCTTCGCGCCGGGCGACAAGGTCATGCAGGTCGAGAACGACTACGACAAGGAGGTCTGGAACGGCGACATCGGCCGGATCGAGACGGTTGATCCCGAGGAGGGGGAGGTGATGATCGACTTCGACGGCCGCGCGGTCGTCTTCGGCTTCGGTGAGCTCGACACCGTCGTGCCGGCCTATGCGGCCACCATCCACAAGGCGCAAGGGTCGGAGTATCCGGCGGTAGTCATTCCGGTGATGACCCAGCACTATGCCATGCTGCAGCGCAACCTGCTTTATACCGGCATCACCCGCGGCCGGAAGCTGGTCGTGCTGGTGGGTCAGAGAAAGGCTGTGGCCATCGCGGTGGGGAATGTCGCGGGACGGCGGCGCTGGACGAAGCTCGCCGAATGGCTCGCCGGGGCGTAGGGCTTGAGGCGCCGCAGGATGCTTGGAAGAGAACGAAGAGCACACAATAAGATATTGATATAATTACATAATTATCATTAATATAAGAGTTGGTATACGCTCGGGCCGCAGCGATGGTCAGCGACGCTCCTCGTGCCCAGAGAACGACACCGGCAGAAGAGCGCAGCTTCTACGTCACGTCGGCGAAGAGGATGGCCAGGAGAACCCCCCCAACAGCCCCATGATCGTCTCCTGGGCACCAAGGTTGTGATAAAAGCGCCGGACATCAGCGTAATAGCTGATCCGGCGCTTTTTGTATCCACCCCGCCATATACCTCAGGGCGGATGGCGGATGGCGGATGGCGGGACGCGGACCGCGGCTACCTCTTCAGCCAAGCAGTCGCTTGATCATAGCAGCGACGGCACGCATCTGGACCCCTTCGCGGGTTCTCCATCCCTCACCGCTGTACCCCCAGAAGTCCCAGCATGCTCTCGGGTTGCCCGCTGACGCGGTGGCCTGCGGGTAGAGAACGACGATCTGATTGGCGGCTGCCCAGCTATTGTAGCCGGCGTCACGAACAAAATCGTCATGGATCCGGTCTTCTCCTTGGGCATCCGCATTCTGACGGCAACCATGGAAGGCGATATGAAGTCGGCACTCCTCGGACCGGCACGCGTCCGGCACGTAGATGTAGCCGACGTTGCTCATCCCGTCTGTTCGACTAGCTTGAAAGAATGGAGTCTGATCGAAGGCTTGCAGGCGGCCCAGATTGTGAGGGTCGGCCGGCCCCTCAAGAGAATCCTCGAAGTACAGGTGGCGCAGCAGGAGCTCGGCAGCGTCGTACCCGCATTCGATCACAAAGGGCAGCGCGTGCGCCGCGCAGTCGGGCGGCACGAACCGGCTCTCGCCGGAAAAGCTGTCCACCGGCATGCCATGGTTTGCGGGGCGCTCCGGATCCCCGGGTTCGACGTGCAAGTCCTCTCCGTCGATGCCAAGGAGGTTGTAGAGACTGGCCAAGCTGCCGGCGACAGCGGCGGGGACCACCTCATCGAGGTCGCCCCGGAATAGCCACACCCGATCGTCGGCAAGGTTGGCGGGATTATCGATCTCACCCGCCCGGTAGGCGGCATCGATCAGCTGCCGGGCGTCCTTCGCCGCTGGGGGCCGGGGCCGGAGACCCCAGAACCGGTCTCCGAAATAGTGTGTACAGGCGACCACAGCCGCGGAGCTGCGATCCAGCTTCGTGAAAGGCCAGAACGGATTTCTGATCACGTCAACGCATGCGTAGGGTCCGCCAGCAAGGACCGCCGCGCCCGCCACGGTTGCCGAGAAGGCGATGTGGAACTGGTGGGCGAAGAACCCCCCGGACGAAAGGCCGGAAACCGACACGGAACCAGAGTCGAGGATCAGATCCGTTGGCAACTGCTGTGAAACTGAAAGGGGCGGCGGATCCGGGATGTCGTCATGGTGCGCTGCGCTGAGACCAGCGCTCACCAGCAGGGCCAGGACGATTGCCGGAAGCAGACTGACTTGGCGCATTTCGCCTCACGCGCTGCACTACGTCATCGAGATTACACTGCTGCAGCTGAAGTCGACAGTGCGCGCAAGCTGTTGCTCACGCGGATGGGGCCTCTCGAACGCCGCAGCAGCGCCGGGCCGACAACACGGGCGTGAATGCAATGGCGTCGCGTTCCGGTGGAAGAGAATGCTGGAATCGGGCCAGTTCGCCACCATCGCCGAACTGCCCGAGCGCGAGGGGATCGCGCGCTCCTACATGACGCGTGTGCTGCGCCTGACGCTGCTCGCGCCCGAAATCGTAACACTGTTGGTCACTCCGGGGGCCGCTTTATGCAGCTGTGAGCAGCGTGGCTAGCCGGGACTGACGCATCCGAGCCCGAGGCTGGCTGCGCAGCCATGCGTCGACACGCACCAGGTTCATCGCTGCCGCGGTGAGGACGTGCTGAAGATGGGTCTTGGCCTGTCCGAGATAACGGCAGCGGCGCAAGCCGAAGCGGCGGACGGCCTGCGACAGGGTGCCTTCGATCGGCTCTGTTGATGGCGTGGATGCCCCTCCCGACGGCATCGCAACAATCGCGCCGATTACTGGACCACGGCCGCAATCATGGGCGTGAACAACTAGCTTGCCTGCCTTGCCCGCATCGAGCGGCGCAACGCGGCCTGACTCCCTTCCTTCAGCAACGGAGGACACATGGCCCCGCCCCGCGCGGGGTCACTTTTTCGATTAAGAAAAAGCCCCGCCGACCAGCGGGGCATCGCATGGGGGGCCAGGCGTCAGCTCTGCGGTATCCGCAGTTTCTGCCCCGGGTAAATCTTGTCCGGGTCGCTCAGCATTGGCTTGTTTGCCTCGAAGATCTCCTGGTAGCGGTTGGCGTCACCCAGGTACTTCCTAGCGATCTTCGACAGGTTATCGCCGGTCTCGACTTCATGGAACACGGGTTCCATCGTCCTGGAGGCGGCGGCATCCTCGGGCAGGTCAGCTTCGACTCGTGCGATGCCTTTGACGTTGCCAACCGCGAGGATCAACTTTTCCATTGTGGCCCGATCCGCGCCCTTGCTGACAACCGTGACCGTGTCACCCTTCAGGTGAAGCCGGACATCGCCCGAGTCCAGCCCCAGTGCTGCCACCTCGGCATTCAGCGCGTCGAGCTTGCGTCTGGTGTCGGCGTCATCGCGGGAAGGGACCGGTTCGGGCGCGGCTTTCGGCGCGGCGTGCGAGGATGCTTGCGGAGCGGCCTGAGGCGTCGCCTGCTTCGGTGCCGTCTGCGGCTCGGCAGCCTGCGCCTCGCCAAAGACCGACTTGCCGGCGTCTTTCACAAAATCCCACAAACTCATCGGTTGTTCCTCTCCCATTTTCCTGCATGGACAAGCCCCCGAGCAGTTTTGGGTTCCAGCGAGGAGTCCGTCCGACACGACCGCGCACCCTGTGTCGCAAGGACCTTGACCCGCAAAGTCACAGCCCCGCAGCTTCATCTCCCCGGGCAGATGCCCGGGAAGATGACCTCTGCAATCCTCACGCGCCGGGCAGGTCCGATGCGCCGTCAAGGAAGAAGCGCACCATGGCCGCCGAGGCGTCGGGCCCGCGCGGATCGGTGTAGGAGCCACTGGGGTGCCCGCCCGACCAGGCGTGCTGCGCGCCATCGATCATCCAGCTCTCGACCCCGTGCGTGCCGTCCTTTCGTTTCGTGACCAGGCGCGTGTACCCGCGGGTTTCTCCCGCGGCGCCGGGCTCGGACCGGGAGGTCTTCCCCCCGCTTCCGCCCTTGCCGGCAATGATCCGTTCGGCATTGGACGGGTGGACCGTGGTGTCGGCGCTGCCGTGAAACACGATCAGCCGCGGCTCCGCCTCCGACCCACCATGGGGTTTCCCGGAGGCTGCTGGCGCGATCCCCGCTTGCCCGCGCATCACCGCAAAGGCCGACATGGCGTCATTGGCCGAGCCGTAGGCAAGGCCCGAGTGAACGCCGATCGCCCCATAGAGCTCGGGATAGGTCTCGCCCATGATCGCCGCCATCGCGCCGCCGGCCGACAGTCCGGCCACGAAGACCCGATCCGCCGGGATGGCGTACTGGTCGCGCAGGCTCTCGGTCAGGCCCGCGATGATTGCAGGCTCGCCGCTGTCGCGCATCTGGTCGCCCGGCCGGAACCAGTTCCAGCAGGACATGGAGTTGTCGCCGCCGGTCTGCGCCGGATAGACCACGAGCAGCCGGTGTTCTTCGGCCAGCGTGTTCATCCCGGTCCCCGCCGCGAAGTCTTCGGGGCTTTGCGTGCAGCCGTGCAGCATCACGATCAGGCCCTGCAGGCCTTCGTCCGCGGTTGAGGGAACATAAAGCCGGTAGCGGCGGGCGCCTGCCGGGCAGGAATAGCGCTCATCCAGGAACCGGGCGCCCTCGGGCAACGGCAGTTCCGGGGCTTGCAGAGGACGGCCGAGGCCCGGCAGTCCGTCGAGCTTCAGTCCCTTTCCGCCTTCCTGCAAACTGCGGATGACCTCGCCCAATGGCTTGCGCAGCCGCTCGGTCCGCGCCGGGAAGATTTCCGAGTAATTCTCGCGCGGCAGCACGATCTCAGGTGCCTGCCCGGCAGGTGTCGGGTTGCCGGCAGGGATGCCGCCCCCCGCGCCCGACAGACCCGCCAAGGACAGCGCGTTCTGGACGATGGCGGTCACGCCTGCCGGATCCCCGGAGCGTAGGGTGCCGGTCGCGCGGAGGATCTCCGCGACGTAGTCATTGGTGTTCATGGTCTTTGCCTTTCGTGCCGCTCGCAGCGGCTATTTCATTCTCGCGGCCAAGGCGGCCTTGATCTCTCGGCTTGCCTGCAGCGTACCCAGCACCGTCAGCGAGTCGATCGTCTGCAGCGCAAGTTCCGGTGTGACATCGGAGGCGATGCGGATGAGGCCCACGACCTTGACATGAAGCGTTTCGCCTGCAGCCAGAGCGGCCTCCAGTTCGGCCGCCCCAAGCTCCAGCAGGCCGACCTCGAGCCTGTGGCGCTCGACCGAGCGCGACACCTCTTCCGACTGGCTGCGCAACTGGTTGCGGATCGCCGTCCTGATAAAGTCGGTCCGGTTCGAGAAGAAGCCTTCCTGAACCAGCAGATCGATCCGGCCGAGGTCAACGTAACCGAGGTTGATGGTGATCTTCTCGGTCTCGGGAAGCCGGTCCCGCAACTGCACCACTTTGTCTGACATTCAGCCACTTTCCATCCACATGGATGGTATATGGATGTATGATCAGGTATTGCAAGGGCGGAGAATGTGCTGCCTGACCTCAGGCCGATCAATGCATCAGGGTGTGGCCGGGGTCCCTCTGCTCAGGCAAGCGACGAGTAAGCGGCAGAAGCTACCGCATCCGCGGCCTATGGAACTTATCTGAGGCCGGCGCATTGTTGCAGTGCAGCATTCATGCTGCAGGCGCAGCATGGGATCGTCAGAAAGCCAAAGGGACACTCGGGCCACCTGCCCGCCGAAAGCGGCTCCCCTCCGGCTCAACCTCTTCACGTCGCGTGAGGCCTTTCGGGCAAGGTTCCCGAGCCCTGCCAAGGTCACATACGCCCCCCAGCAAGGACCAAAAAATGACCACCATCCAGCAGCTGATGCAGACCGGCCAGCTCAAGGCCAACGAGATCTTCGCGAAGCTCGCCGAAACTCCTCTGGCAGCCAGGACACGCGACCGGCTGGTCTCCGACCTGAAGGTCGAGTTCGACCGCCAGGCCGAGTTCGAGGAACAGCGTCTCCTTCCGGTGCTGAGAGAGAACAGGGAGACGAAGGACCTCGTGGCCGCGGCGCTGAACGACAACCAGCAGATGCGCAAGCTCCTCGGCGAGATCGAGCGCAGCCCGAGGGACGGCGAGGCGTTCGGCACCAAGGTCGCCGAGTTCCGGGACCTGTTCCAGCGGCGCTTTCGTGACGACAGGAACGAGATCCTGCCGGCCGTCGTGAAGGCGCTGAGCGACGCGGAGGCCGGCACCGCCGCCAGCAAGACCGAAGGCGGGACAACCGGGATCACGCCGGCGCGCCGCGCGGGCGGGCGAGAGAACCCGATGACGGACGCCGCGCGCCAGAGCGGGGAGATCATGAAGGCCGGCATGGATGTGGTGCAACAAGGCGCCCAGGTGGCACGCAGGGCCATGGGAGCCGGCACCGATGCGGCTGGCGGAAGGGACCGGGGGCTTCAGCCCACGGCTGTTCTCGGGGAACTGCAGGAAACGGCCCGCGAGGCGGGCTCTGTCGGCAATTCGATGATGGCGCTGCTCAACGAGCAGGCGCTGCAGGCGCTGCAGGTCCAGACCTCGATGGCGGCCGGCCGCATCCGGACGCTGGCAGAAATGGCCCAGATGCAAAGCGCCTTCATGGCCGGCAGCTTCCAGCGGATGGGGCAGATCAACGACCGCTACCTTGCTTTCCTCCGCGGCTGGGGGACCATCCCGTCCTTCCCGTCCGCCCGTCGCTGAACCTCGGAACAGTCCGCAGCCGTCCGGGATCGGAGAATCCATGTCGAAGCAATCCAGACCCGCGCGGCATGCCGTTTCCGCGCCCCCTGCCCAGATCATCCCGATCGTCGAGGAGCAGGCCCTTGTCCTCAAGCGCAAGACGCTGACCGAAGGCGTTCGTGTCCGCACGGTGGTGCGCGAGGACGAGGCGCTGATCGACGAGCCCGTCGTCCGCGAGACCGTCGAGGTCGAGCGGGTGCCGCTCGGCCGATGGGTGGATGGTCCGGTTCCGGTGCGGCAGGAGGGCGACATCACGATCGTCACGCTCGTCGAAGAGGTCGTGGTGGTCGAGAAGCGCCTGCGCGCGACCGAGGAGATCCGCATCACCCGGCGCAAGGACACCGAACAGCATTCCGAGACCGTCACGCTGCGCCATGAGGAAGCCGTCATCGAACACCTGAACGCCAACGGCGACAGCCACGACCCGGACTGAACGGGCGCCTGCCTGTCCTGTCCGACACGACCCCGAACACCTACCAATTGGAGAGATCCCCATGACAACCGTCATAAACGCCTATGCCGACCAGAAGATCGCCGACATGGCCGTCGCCGCCCTCCGCAAGGAAGGGCTCAGCGACCAGCAGGCCCGCATCCTCGGCGGCGACACCAAGGCGCTTCTGCGCGAGCTTTCCGAGTACGGCTTCGCGGATGCCGACGCCCAAGCCTATGCCGAGGCGGTCGAGCAGGGCCAGACGCTGGTCATCGCCAGCATCTCCGAAGAGCGGGCCGACTGGGCGCTGTCCATCATGGACCGCATCCTGTCGGACCATGGCAGCCTCAAGGAAAGCAGCGCTGGCTCGGTGCCGATCGTCGAGGAAGAGCTTTCGGTCAGCAAGGCCCGGAGCGCCAACGGCGGTGTCCGCGTGACCTCGCGCGTCGTCGAGACGCCGGTCGAGGAAACCGTCACCCTGACAACCGAGACCGTGGGGGTGAAGCGTCACGCCGCCAATCGCGTGCTGGAGGACGACGAGGCCGCTGCCGTCTTCGAGGAAAAGACCGTCGAGATGATGGGCACCCAGGAAGAGGTCGAGGTGCGCAAGGAAGCCCGGGTCGTGGGCGAGGTCGAACTCACCAAAGAGGTCGAGGCGCATCAGAAGACCATCAAGGACACGGTCCGCAAGACCGAGGTCGAGGTCGAGGAAGTCGGCGTCCGCGCCACGAAGAAGTAAGACCTGCGCCCCGGCCCGTTTCGGGTGGGTCCCTGATCCTGCAAGGGATCGGGGACCTGAGGTCGAGGGGGCTTCGGGGAACGCGCAGGCTACGATCCGCGAGACACGCCCCGGGAGGCCGCGCGGTCCCGCTTGCGGTTCAGCACATGCCCGTCCCGGCGCGGATCACATGCAGGCGCCGATAACCGAACCGTGGGTGCTTTTCGGCGGTCTGGCGCAACTTCTCGCGCAGCCTGGTGTCGTCCGGGCACCGATACCGAGACCGCGCATTCTGCACCGCAAGATCGTTGATCCGAGGGGCTGGTTCTTGCTAGTCTTTCATGTAGATCCTGCCACGCTGGTGAAACTGCCATGACTGGACAGATCTTCATCGAGGCGAATGATGTCGAGCTCTTCGGCTTGCCGTCGGGTGCGACGCATCTCTACCTCGTCTTCCGGGACAACAACGGCGAGGAATATGTGATCCGCTCTGGGCCGGAGCGTCCGTATTTGCCGTGGTTCGGTGACATGAAGGTCGAGACCAACATCCCCATTGTCGACTCTGCCGATGACCGCGACGGCGACACGCCGGCCGAGCGCTTGAGCACACCGCTCGACTTCCCTGGGCTGACCGACGATCAGGCTTGGGCGATCATGGTCAAGTACGCGCGCATGATCGACAGGGTTGATAATGGCTACGAGGTTTTCGGTGAAAACTCCAACGCCTTCATCGGCGCGATGCTGGCTGCAGCCGGTGGCGACCCCTCGGCGATGCTGCCGACTGGCGTAAGCCGCGGGGAGGCGCTGGGGATCGCGAACTATCGCGACATCATGAACGATGTGCCGCCTCCCGCCGACGGCATCGTGCGTGGCACGTCGGGGGCAGACCGGATCAACGGCATCCAGATCGACGAGGTGATCGCCGTCGGGGCGGGGAACGACATCGTCCATGGCGGGCGCGGCGACGACCGCATCAATGGCGGCGCGGATAGCGACTGGCTTTTCGGCGAGACGGGCGACGACACGCTGAATGGCGAGACAGGGGCCGACAGGCTTTACGGGATGATCGGCAACGACATCCTGCGGGGCGGGGGTGGAGCCGACCTTCTCGACGGTGGGTCGGGCATAAACACGCTTCTCGGCGGGGCGGACGCCGATGTGTTCCAGTTCACCCAAGGCTCCGCTGGCCGTATCGGTGACTTCGAGGATGGGGTGGACCAGCTTCGCATCCGAACCGGGGCCGCCGTCGCCTATGAGGATCTTGTCATCACCAGCTTCGGAACCTCGGACCAGCATACCCGCATCACATGCGAAAACATCATGATCGAGTTGCTGAACGTCGAGCGCGCCCTGATCGATGCGCGCGACATGGACCTGTTGCTGGTCTGAAGCTTGAGGCCCGTCGGATTCTTGCTCGGGCGTTATCGTTGAAGGGGAGATCAGGCGCCCTGCGGACCTCCTCGGCCTGCAGCCGCACGTTGCAGGAGGCCAGAACGTCGAGGCGCCAGTTCGTCGTCGTCAGTCGAAGCCAGTTCGAGAGGGCGGACGTGTGCCGCTGTAGCGTTATACCAGCCCCCAGATATCCGCCTGCTGGTACCATGCCTCGCCGGACAGCGCCGCGAGTCCGTCGCGTCCCTCGATCACCCGGACCTCCTCGATGCCCATGACCCTGATGTCGAGAGCGGCCAGCGCCGCGCGCGGGTCGCATCCTGTCAGGTCGGTGCCAAGTTCCCGTGCGGTGTCGCTGCCGAGAACGAGCCAGAGCGTGTCGATGCCGCTGCCGCCCACAAAGACGTCGGAGTCCGTCCCTGTTGTTCCGCCGATCAGTTCGGCTTGGGTGAACAGGAACTGGTCCGCTCCATCGCCGCCCCAGCAGCGGTCGCTGCCCAACCCGTCGATCAGCACGTTCCGTCCTTGGCCGCCGAAGATCCAGTCCGATCCTTCGCCGCCGGCCAGAACGTCGCGGCCTTGCTGACCTATCAGCAGATCCTTGCCCGAGCCTCCGGACACAAGGTCATTTCCATGCCCCGCCAGGATGCTGTCGCGGCCGCTGCCACCAAAGGCGATGTCGTTCCCACGCCCGAGACTGATGACGTCGTTCCCCTGCAGCCCCAGCACCAGATCGGCGCCTCTCCCGGTCGTCACGAAGTCCGAACCATCCGTCAGTTCGGTCGGGTCATGCTCGAGCCCGAAGGCGGTGTAGGCGCCCATGATCCCGTGGGTGGCCGTGGTGGGATGCACCGGGTTCCAGAAGGCCACCTGGTCATCATCATACCGGGCCAGCGCGTCAGGAGGCGCGGTCTCGAGCGTGAGGTTCCAGGGCGCGATCAGGCCAAAGCCCGAGGGATCCTCCAGCAGGGCCCGTGTGATCGGCTGGATATCGAGAAGCCGCACGTCCTGTCCCTGAGCCTGGAGCGCCTCGACCCCTTGTCTCAGGGCAGCGGTATGCGCGGCCGAGAGAGCGACCGACTGTGCCGCCTGCGCGGGGTCGCCCGCCCTCAGGGCAGGAAAGAAAAGCGGCACCGGCAGGGTGGAAATGACCACTTCTCCCATGCCGAAGCCAAGCAGATCGGTCGCGGCCGACAGGGTGCCCTGGACTGCTGCTGTTACAATGGCAGGTCCGTCAGAGGGGCTCCGGATGTTGAAGAAATCGTTGCTTCCTGCAAGGATGAACCCCGTCGCGTCGGTCAACCGGGTGCCGGCCATGTCGGCTCCGAAGCGGTCGGCCTGGGCGCCGATATTGGTGTCCAGATCCAGCCGGGGATCGGTCTCGGGTACCAGCAGGGCGTCCGTGAAGCGCAACTCGGTGAAGAGATCCCCCATGCGCTGGGTGCCTGCCGCTTCGGCGCCGGCCAAGGCATAGTTTCGGCCTTGGGGCACCCCGAGCAGATCGTCGACATACTCGGCATAGGTGGGCCCGTCGCTGAGCCGTCCATCCGTCCCGACATAGGAGAGGAGGGCGGATTGAGCGACAAGACCCTGGGCCAGTTCGAACAGATTGCCGTTGTCGGTGAGGCTGTCACCGAAGAAATGGACTGGCCCTGTCACGCGTGAAGTGGCTAAAGCACTCATTGCGGTTGTTCCCTGATATGAGGTTGTTTTCGGGAAACGCAGGATCCTGCCAAAGCTGACAGGATGAGGGTGGCGCCGTGGTGGGGAATAGAACGCATGAACGGCGCTCCACCTGCCTTACTCCGGCAGGCCGATTGTGGGGATCAAGCGACGAGCGTCAATACCCGCCGCTCCGCAGCCGCGCGGACTCCTCCAAGAGGCCCCACAGAGTCACGGAATGCTCGCTGAACAGCGCCGCTGACTCGTCCGGATTGGCACTGTTGCAAAGAGTGGGCTGAGGCTGTTGATTTTCACCCAGAACTGAGCCGGGTTTTCCATCGAGACGTGAGCCACCTCTGACTATGGATTTCAGGTTATGCTGGGGTCAAGGCCTGGCTGGTCTCCTTCTTCCTTGCTGCCGCAGCCGAACTGGCCTTGAAGCGGAAGCTGTCGTTTCCGGTCTCCAGGATGTGGCAACTGGACAGACCCGCAGCCACTCCCCGCCAGAACCGGCATAGATTCTCACGCTGCCAAACCGGCGGTCGCCCTGGCGAACATAATTTGCGCCGTGTTGAGCGCTCCGACTTCCGTCGTCCCGTCGTCATCTGCACCTCCAGCAATGGGCTGCTGCTACGACCGGTTGAATCCGCCGCATACACCAGCGAGCAGTTCCAGCGCCTGCTCCACGACCACGGCATCATCTGCTCGATGAGCAGGGCCGGCAACGTTTGGGACAACTCGGCCATGGAGAGCTTCTTCTCTTCGCTGAAAACCGAGCGCACCGCCAGCAAAGTCTACCGCACGCGTGACGAGAGCTATGGCTGAATTTGGGTGACGCGGCTTGATCAGGCGGCGCGGCTTTGGTCGGCGTCGGATTGAGCGACGCCGTCGGTGAATCTGACGCCTTCGATGAGGCGGGGCAACTGGTTTGTGCCGTTGAGCTTGCGCCATGTCTTCGATGCCGCTCTGATCAGGGTGAAGACCATCAGCTTCGCGGTCTTCTGCGACAGCGCGCCCTTCGTCCGGACGGTGCGGTGACGGACGGTGGCGAACACGCTCTCGATCGGGTTCGATGTGCGCAGATGGTCCCAGTGCTCGGCCGGGAAGTCGTAGAAGGCCAGCAAGGCCTCGCTGTCCTTGGTCAGGCACGTCACGCCACGATCGTATTTGGCGGCGTATTTTCCCTCGAAGGTCTCGATGGCCTTCCGCGCCCCGGCGCGGGTTTCGGCATGCGAGATCTCGCGCAGGTCGACGGTAACGGCGGGTTGCATGGACTTCGGAAAATGGTTGAGGATATTGGAGACCTTGTGGAACCAGCAGCGCTGGTGACGGGTGCCGGGGAAGGCCTCGTCCATTGCCTTCCAAAACCCGAGCGCGCCGTCGCCGACGGCCAGCTCCGGCGGCACGGCGAGCCCGCGGGCCTTGAGATCGACCAGCAACTCGCGCCAGCTCTGGGCACTCTCCCGCACCCCGACCTGGAAGCCGAGCAGCTCCTTTCTGCCCTCGGGCGTTGCCCCGATGATCACCAGCATGCACTCGGCCTGCGGCTCCATCCTGGCCTGCAGGTAGACGCCGTCGGCCCAGATGTAGACGTAACGGCGGGCCGAGAGATCACGGCGCTGCCAGCGGTCGTAGTCCTCCTGCCAGCCCGCCGTGAGGCGCGAAATCACGCCCGCCGACAGGTTCGGCGCGTCCGCGCCGAGCAGGGCCGTCAAGGCCTCCTGGAAGTCTCCGGTGGAAACGCCCCGAAGATAAAGCACCGGCAACAGGGCGTCGAGGCTGCGGGAGCGCCGCGCCCACCGCGGCAGGATGTTCGAGGTGAAGCGGATCCTGCTCTCGGCCGGCACCTCGGTGGCGCGGTCGCGCAGCTTCTGGCGCTGCACCGGGATCGGCCCGATGCCGGTCTGGATCAGCCGCTCCGGCCCGGTGCCGTGCCGCACGACGCGCTGGCGGCCATCAGGCAGCCGCTCGTCCGCAAACTGCGCGACGAAGCTGGTCGCCTCGGCCCTGAGCGCCGCCGCCAGCATCTGGCGCGCGCCCTCACGGGCGATCTCGGTCAGCGGATCGACAATCGAACCAGGCTGGTGAAGCGGGGTGATCGTGGTATCGTCCTTCATGGCGTATCGCTCCTTCGGGAGGTTCTGGCAGGCTTCGACACCCGCCACGATACGCCGCCTTCTCAGGCCCCATCACCCAGTTTCAGCCATAGCCCCGCGTGCGCCGCCCGGGCCGATGTGTTCGACTACGTCGAGCGCTTCTACAATCCGCAGCGACGCCATTCGAAGCTGGGATATCTAAGCCCAGTGGCGTTCGAGGCCCGTGCTATGCAAACTTAACCTGGTGTCCACGAAACCGGCAGCAGGCCAATGTCACTCTCCCCCGGTTGAAGCATGATCCTCGGGGGACAGACATGGGATGGCTGGTGATGAGCGAGCGCGAGTTGAACCGGATCGAGGTGCTGTCGGAGGTTGAGACTGGCCGGTTGCGAGCCGAAGACGCCGCCGGCCTGCTCGGCCTGACCCGGCGGCAGGTATTTCGGCTGCTGGCGCGGTTTCGGGCGGATGGCCCGGCCGGGCTGGCCCACCGTGCACGCGGACGTGCGCCGAACAACGCCCTGTCTGCCCTTCATCGGGAGCAGGTGCTGGCACTCGTTCGGACGCAGTATGCCGATTTCGGTCCGACGCTTGCGGCCGAGAAGCTGGCCGAGCTGCATGACATCCATATCTCGCACGAGACCTTGCGCAAATGGATGATCGAAGACGGTTTATGGGTCTCGCGCAAGCAGCAGCGGGTGCTGCACCAGCCGCGGCTGCGGCGCGAGGCCCTGGGTGAGCTGGTCCAGATCGACGGCTCGGAGCATCGCTGGTTCGAGGATCGGGGCCCCGCCTGCACGTTGCTGGTGTTCATCGACGATGCGACCGGCCGGCTCATGCATCTCCGGTTTGTCGCCTCCGAGAGCACCTTCAGCTATTTCAATGCGCTGGAGGGCTACCTTCAGGAGCACGGCCGGCCCGTGGCCTTCCATTCGGACAAGCACAGCGTGTTTCGGGTGAACCGCACCGAGGCGCGCAGCGGCCATGGCATGACGCAATTCGGCCGGGCGCTGAACGAGCTGAACATCGAGATCCTCTGCGCCAATTCCTCGCACGCCAAGGGCCGGGTCGAGCGCGCCAATCGCACCCTGCAGGACCGTCTGGTCAAGGAACTGCGGCTTGCCGGGATCGCGGACATGGCAGCCGGCAATACGTTCCTGCCCGGCTTCATCGCGGCCTTCAATACCCGCTTCGCCCGCATCCCGCGCCGGTCGGACGATCTGCACCGTCCCCTGAACGTCGAGCCGGAGCGGCTCCGCGACATCTTCTGCCTGCGCGACGAACGCCATGTCGGCCAGCAGCTGGCGCTGTCCTACGACAGGAAGCGCATCATCCTCGAACCGAACCACCTGACGCTCGGCCTGGTCGGCACATACGTCGACACCTACGAGTTCCCGGACGGCCGGCTGGAGATCCGGGCCAGGGGCGTGTCCCTGCCCTACCGGATGTTCGACAAGGAGCAGCGCGTCACCCACGCCGCGATCACCGAGAACAAGCGCCTGACCGAGGTGCTGGCCTTCATCCAGACCCAGCAGGACCAGGACCCGCCCAGCGCGCGGCGCGTCGGCAAGCAGCGCACCCGCTATGAGCCCAAGGGCACCGTCGGACCTGGTCGCACACCTCTGCTGGTCAAGGCACGTCGAGCGCAGGTCGAAGCCAGAACGAACTGAACACCAGACGGAGCACTGGATCCGACGGCCGCTCAAGGCAGCCGGTCAGGGCTGCGATGGCGGAGGTCTCCGCCCTGCCCGGCTGCCGGCATCGTGGCGCCCGGTGACATTCCTGAATTGCCAGCAAGGGTGACATTTCTGGATGGTTGCAACATGGGATAGCCCGTCCAAAGTGGCGGAAGCGGCCGAGGTCACAAACCCAAATGGCCGCTTCCAACTTCAAAAAGATACTCAGCCCGGCGGCCGCAGCCCCAGCGCCCGGCCCAGGCGGGAATAGGCCAGTTCGCCCACCAGCCCGCGCCGGAACAGCATCACGCAGATCATGAAGACAAGCCCGGTGATGATCGTGACCGGGAAGGCCGAGGTCGCCAGCCGGTTCTGCAGCGCGATCACGATGCCCGCGCCCACGACCGGGCCCAGCAGCGTGCCGATGCCGCCGATCAGCGTCATCAGCACCACCTGCCCCGACATGTGCCAGTCCACGTCGGTCAGGGTGGCGAACTGCATCACCAGCGCCTTCAGCCCGCCGGCCAGCCCTGACAGGGCCGCCGACATCACGAAGGCGCCCAGCTTGTACTGCGCCGTCGCATAGCCCAGCGAAATGGCCCGGTTCTCGTTTTCCCGGATGGCCTTGAGGATCATCCCGAAGGGCGAGTTCACGAAGCGCCAGATCACCAGCAGCCCCAGCACGAAAATGGCCAGCACGAAGTAATACATGGTCATCGTGTCGCTCAGGTCGATGAACCCGAACAGATGGCCGCGCGGCACCGCCTGGATGCCGTCCTCGCCGTGGGTAAAGGGCACCTGCAGGCAGAAGAAAAAGAACATCTGCGCCAGCGCCAGGGTGATCATGGCGAAGTAGATGCCCTGCCGCCGGATCGCGATGGCGCCGATCACCCCCCCCAAGCCGGTGGCGCCGAGAACGCCGATCGCCAGGGCGAATTCGGGGTTCCAGCCCCATTCCTTGGCCGCATGGGCAGTGAAATAGGCCGCGCCCCCGAAGAAGGCGGCATGGCCGAAGGACAGCAGCCCCGTGTAGCCCAGCAGCAGGTTGAAGGCCGCGGCGAAGAGCCCGAAGCACAGCATCGTCATCACGAAGACGGGATAGACCATGAAGGGCGCCGCGATCAGCAGAACCCCCGCCGCCAGCAGCAGCGCAAGCTGCGCCCCTCGTCCCATGGTGCGGACCGAGCCCGGCTCGGCCGTCGAGATTTCGGATGTCCTGGCCATCTCAGCCCTCCTTCCCGAACAGACCCGCGGGACGCAGGATCAGCACGATCGCCATGATGACGAAGATCACGATGTTGGAGGCCTCGGGGTAGAAGACCTTGGTCAGCCCCTCGGCCACGCCCAGCAGGTAGCCGGTGACGATGGCGCCCATGATGGACCCCATGCCGCCGACCACGACCACCGCGAAGACGACGATGATGATGTTCGTCCCCATCAGCGGCGAAACCTGGTAGATCGGCGCCGCCAGCACGCCCGCGATGGCCGCAAGCCCCGACCCCAGCGCATAGGTCAGGGTCAGCAGCCGCGGCACGTTGATGCCGAAGCTTTGCACCAGCACCGGGTTTTCCGTGGCCGCGCGCAGGGTCGCGCCCAGCCGAGTCTTCTCGATAAGCGCCCAGACGGCAAGGCAGACGATCAGCGAGGCCACGATCACCCAGCCGCGGTAGATCGGCAGCACCATGAAGCCCAGGTTGACCGCCCCTGTCAGCGCCGCCGGGGCCGAATAGGGCTGGCCCGAGGCGCCGAAATACCAACGGAAGGTGCCTTCCAGCGCCAGCGCCAGGCCGAAGGTGAACAAGAGCCCGTAAAGGTGGTCGAGCTGATACAGCCGCGACAGCATCGTGCGTTCCACCAGCGCGCCGAAGGCGCCGACGACCAGCGGCGCGAGGATCAGCGCGAACCAGTAGTTCAGCCCGAACCAGTTCAGCGCCAGCAGCGCCACGAAGGCGCCCAGCATGTATTGCGCGCCATGGGCGAAGTTGATGACCCGCAGCAGGCCGAAGATCACCGCAAGGCCCAGCGACAGCAGCGCATAGAACGAGCCGTTGATGAGGCCCACGAGGATCTGGCCCATGAAGGCTTGGATCGGGATTCCGAAGATCATCGTCATCTCAGACTCCCAGTGTTTCTTGCAGCATGTTCATGCGGGCGGCCAGTTCGCCCACCGGGAATTCATGGGCCATCACGCCGTGGTCCATGACATAGAAGCGGTCCGCGACCTTGGAGGCGAAGCGGAAGTTCTGTTCCACCAGCACCACCGTCATGCCGCGCGCCTTGAGTTCCCGCAGCACCGCGCCGATGGCGTCGATGATGACGGGGGCCAGCCCTTCGGTCGGCTCGTCCAGCAAAAGGCAGCGGGCGCCGGTCCGCAGGATGCGCGCCATGGCAAGCATCTGCTGCTCGCCCCCCGACAGCTTGGTGCCGGGGCTGTTGCGGCGTTCCTTGAGGTTCGGGAACAGCGTGTAGATTTCGTCCAGCGTCATGCCGCCCTGCGCCACCACCGGGGGCAGCATCAGGTTCTCGTCCACCGACAGGGTCGCGAAGATACCGCGTTCCTCGGGGACGAAGCCCAGCCCGGCCCGCGCGGTGCGGTGCAGCGGCATGGTCATCAGGTCCTGCCCGGCGAAACTGATCTGCCCGGTCCGCTTGCGGACGATGCCGATGATGGACCGCAGCGTGGTGGTCTTGCCCATGCCGTTGCGGCCGAGGATGCAGACGGTCTCGCCCTCGTTCACATGCATGTCGACGCCATGCAGGACGTGGCTTTCGCCATACCAGGCGTTCAGCCCGGCCACGTTCAGAAGCGCGCTCATGCTTCGGTCCCCATGTAGGCGGTGCGGACGCGCGGGTCGGCGGCGACCGTGGCGTAGTCGCCTTCCGCCAGGATCTCGCCCCGCTGCAGCACGGTGACGAAATGGCAGATGTCGGCCACGACCGACAGGTTGTGTTCCACCATCAGGACGGCACGGTGGCGGGCGACCTCGCGGATGATCTCGGCCACGGTATGCACGTCCTCGTGCCCCATGCCGGCCATCGGTTCATCCAGCAGCAGCACCTGCGGGTCAAGCGCGAGCGTGGTCGCGATCTCAAGCACCCGCTTGCGGCCATAGGAAAGGTCGGCGGCGCGCACGTCGCGCCAGGGGGTCAGGCCCAGTTCGTCGATCAGCACCTCGGCCCGGCCGTTCAGCACGTCCAGCGCCTTGAGCGGGCGCCAGAACTGCACATGCAGTTCCGCCGGGCGCTGCAGCGCGACGCGGACGTTTTCCAGCACCGTCAGATGCGGGAAGACGGCCGAAATCTGGAAGGACCGCACCAGCCCCATGCGGGCCACCACGTCGGGCTTCATCTTCGTGATGTCGGTGCCCAGCAGGGTGATCTGCCCGCGCGTGGGTTGCAGGAACTTGGTCAGCAGGTTGAAGACGGTGGTCTTGCCGGCCCCGTTGGGGCCGATCAATGCGTGAATGCGGGCATGGTGGACGTCGAGGTTCACGTTGTTGACGGCCGTGAACCCCGAGAAGTCCTTTCCGAGACCGCGGGCGGTAAGCACCAATCTGGATTCAGTCGGCGATACGACCGACGCATTTGTCTGCTCAGAAAGCATGTCGCCTCCTCCCAAAGGCTCGACATTTTTGCGCAGGCCACATGGCCCACGAAAGGATCACACAATTAAACCGCGGGATCACACACCGAGCCGCTCCTTTGCCTCGGCGACCAGTGCCTTCGCGATGATGGTCTGCTGGATCTGGGTTGTACCTTCGTAGATGCGGTAAAGCCGCGCGTCGCGGAAGAGCTGCTCGGCGCGGTATTCGCGGATATAGCCGTTGCCGCCGTGGACCTGCACGTTGCGGTCGGCGACCCGGCCGACCATCTCTGAGGCGAACATCTTGGCGCACGCCGCCGCCATGGATACGTCCTCTCCCGCGTCGCGCCGCCGCGCTGCGTCCAGAACCAGTGCGTGGGCGGCCATTGCGTCGGCCTTGCTGTCGGCGAACATCCCTTGGATCAGCTGGAAGTCGGCAATGGCACGACCGAACTGCTTTCGCTCGGCGGCATAGGCGACCATGTCGTCGATCATCCGCTCGGCCAGGCCCGTGCAGGCGGCGGCGATGCCAAGGCGGCCCTTGTCCAGCACCTTCATCGCCGTCTTAAAGCCCTGCCCCTCGATCCCCCCAATCAGCGCCTCCGCAGGCACCCGGCAGTCCTGGAAGATCACGTCGGCCACATGGGCGCCCTGCTGGCCCATCTTCTTCTCGGGCTTGCCGACGGAAAGACCCGGCGTCCCTGCCTCGACCGCGAAGGCGGACACGCCCGCCGCGCCCTTCCTGTCGGGGTCGGTGCGCGCCATGACGGTAAATAGCCCCGCGTGCGGCGCGTTGGTGATGAAGCGCTTGGTGCCGTTCAGGACATAATGGTCGCCATCGCGCCGCGCGGTGGTCCGCACGCTGCCCGCGTCGGAACCGACATCCGGTTCGGTCAGCGCGAAGGAACCGATGATCTCGCCCGAGGCGAGGCCGGGCAGGTATTTCGCCTTTTGCTCGTCGGTGCCGTCGATCACGATGCCTTGGCTGCCGATGCCGACGTTGGTGGCGAACATCGACCGGAAGGCGGGCGCGGCGCGGCCGATCTCGAAGGCGACCAGCACCTCCTCCTCCATCGTCAAGCCGAGGCCGCCGTATTCCTCGGGGATCGACAGGCCAAACAGGCCCATCTCGCGCATCCCCTCGACCACGTCGGCCGGTATGGCGTCGGTTTCGGCCACTTCGGGCTCGCGCGGGATCAGCTTCTCGTCCACGAAACGGCGGATGCCGGCGACGAGTTGGTCTCGGGTGTCGGGATCAAGGGCCATGGTCGTTCCTCCACTATTTAAGACAATATACTGTTACAAATCTTTGCAAGCAATCGAATTGATATCTGTATGAATAGATAGAAGTTGATATGACCGCTGGAATGTAGAACAATGCATTGACTGAATAACTGGGGAGGGACAGATGGAAGCCGTCATGCTGCACGAGCGCGGGGCCGCAGGGCCGCGTCTGACGCGAATCGATAAGCCGCCCCGGCCTGAGGATGGCGTCCTTGTGCGGATGCTGGCCGCTTCGGTGAACCGTGTTGACCTTTACATGCGCGACTCAGGCGTGGGCATCACCCACGAACTGCCGCTGGTTATGGGCGTCGACGGCATGGGCGAGGTGCTGGAGACGGCCCCCGATTCAGCCTTCAAGCCCGGCGACCGCGTGATCCTGTATCCTTATGACTTCTGCGGGCGCTGCCGCTATTGCCTTGCGGGCGACCAGCCGCTGTGTCTGCGCGCCCGCATCTTCGGAGAACATGTCGACGGCACATTCACCGAGATCATGGCCGCGCCCGAACGCGCACTGGTCCGCCTGTCGCCTGCAGTGGACATCCATCGGGCAGCGACGCTCGGCGTGGCCTATCTGACCGCCTGGCGCATGATCTTCGGCAAGATGGCGACCGGGCCGGGGCGGATCGTCTTCATCCAGGGCGCGGGCGGCGGCGTGGCCTATGCCGCGATGCAGCTGGCCCGGATGGCAGGCGCGCGGGTCATTGTCTCGACCTCGGGCGAGGAGAAGCTTGCGCATTTCCGCGATCTCGGCGTCGAGGCGGTAGACTATCGCGACGGCGACATGGTCAAGCAGGTCCTGGTCCTGACCGATGGCGAGGGTGCCGACCTGGTCATCGACAACGTGGGAGAAAAGACCTGGGGTTCGTCGCTGCGGGTTATGGCGCGGGGCGGGCACCTGGCGACCTGCGGGGCGACCACCGGGGCGCATCCTTCGGCCGACATCCAGCGGCTCTTCGTGCGGCAGTTGTCGATCCACGGCTCGACCATGGGCAGCCTAGAGGAGTTCCGGCGTCTCGTCCGAGCGTTCGAGACCGGCGCCTTCGTGCCGCCCATCGACAGCACCTATCCCTTGGCCGAAGTCCCCGCCGCCTTCGCCCGGCTCGAGGAAACCAACCGCATGGGCAAGATCGTCATCTCTATTGCCGAACCGGAGGGGACTGCATGAGCTACCAGACCATCCTGACCGCCCGCGACGGCGCCGTTGGCATAATCACCCTGAACCGCCCCGAAGCCCTGAACGCGCTGAACGGCCAGATCACGGCGGAACTCGGCCAAGCCGTGGAGGAGATGGAGCGCGACGACGGGATCAACGTCATCGTCCTGACTGGCTCGGACAAGGCCTTTGCCGCCGGTGCCGACATCAAGGAAATCCTCGACAAGACGTTCATCGACGTCTTCGACGAACAGTTCATCACCGCGACATGGGAACGCATCGCCCGCTGCCGCAAGCCGACCATCGCCGCCGTATCCGGCCACGCCATTGGCGGCGGCTTCGAGCTTGCGATGATGTGCGACATCATCATCGCCGCCGAATGCGCCCGCTTCGCGCTGCCCGAAACGAAGATCGGCATCATCCCTGGAGCGGGCGGCACGCAGCGGCTGACGCGGGTGGGGGGCAAGGCGCTGGCCATGGACATGATCCTGACCGGCCGCCGTCTGGCCGCCGAGGAGGCGCGCGCCCATGGTCTTGTCAGCCGGGTGGTGCCGGACGGCGAGCATCTGACCGCCGCCATCGCTATCGCGCAGGAGATGGCACAATCCTCGCGGCCGATCCTGCTGATCGCCAAGGAGGCCGTGAACAAGGCCTACGAGACGCATCTGGCCGAGGGCATCCATCTGGAACGCCGGCTGCTCTATTCGACCTTCGCCATCGAAGACCGGCGTGAGGGCATGACCGCCTTCAGCGAAAAGCGGAAGCCCAGGTTCCGCAACCGCTGATAACGGCCGGTCCGCCCGGAAGGCGCGGCCAGCATCCCCGGGCTATCCGCATGCGGTTCAGACCAGATGCGGCTCTAGCGCCGCACGCAGCCAGTCCGGAAGCGGCTGCTTGCCGTCCCTTTGCGCGATAAAGACGTTGACGCTGTTCAGCGAGAAGCAGTGCTCGCCCTTCTGCCAGCCGGTCGCGCGAAACCCCATCGAGGTCCGCCCGAGCCGCGTCACCTCAATGGTGAAATCGAGGTCCGCGTCGCCGCGCACGGGAGACGCGAAGTCCACGTCCAGATGGACGAAGGGCATCCCCACCCCCAGCCGGACTGACATGGCATACCATCCCCGTCCTTCGGTCACGTCAGACAGGAAGCGGTCGATGGCGCGCAGCGCGGCATTCACCAGCGCCCCGGTATAGGCGATCCCGGCCGGGTCGCAGTCCCCAAAGCCCATGTGATGAGTGTAGCGATAGACCTCGGCGGGAAGGGCGGACTGGCTCATGTGGGTTCCGTCACAGCTTCTCGGTCAGTTCCGGCAGGACGGTGAAGATGTCGCCGACGAGGCCGTAGTCGGCGACCTGGAAGATGGGGGCTTCCTCGTCCTTGTTGATGGCGACGATGACCTTGCTGTCCTTCATCCCCGCGAGGTGCTGGATCGCGCCCGAGATGCCGGCGGCGATGTAAAGCTCGGGCGCCACCACCTTGCCGGTCTGGCCCACCTGCCAGTCGTTCGGGGCATAGCCCGAATCGACCGCCGCGCGGCTTGCACCCACGGCGGCGCCGAGCTTGTCCGCGAGCTTCTCGATCAGCGCGAAGTTCTCCTTCGAGCCGACCGCGCGGCCGCCCGAGACGATGCGTTTCGCCGAGGTCAGTTCCGGGCGGTCCGAGGCCGCAACCCGGTCCTCGACCCAGGAGGACAGGCCGGGATCGGCGGCGGCGGCGGCGGCCTCGACCGGGGCCGAGCCACCCTCGCCCGCCGCGTCGAAGCTGGCGATGCGCACCGTCAGCACCTTGATCGGGTCCGAGGACTTCACCGTCTGGATCGCGGCCGAGGTGTAGACGCCGCGCTCGAAGGTGTCGGCGTCCACGATCCGGCTGACCTCGGGGATCACCATCACGTCCAGAAGCGCCGCGGCCCGCGGCAGGACGTTGCGGGCATCCGTGGTGCCCGGGGCGGCGATGTGGCTGAACTGCGGCGCAAGCCCGACCAGCAGCGCCGCCATCGGCTCGGCCAGGCGGTGGGCGTAGGCCGCGCCCTCGGCCACCAGCACCTTCGCCACGCCCGCGATCTGCGCGGCGTCTTGGGCGGCCGCCTGCGCGCCCTCGCCCGCGACCAGCACGGCCACATCCCCAAGCGGCGTCACCGCCGTCACGGCCTTGGCCGTCGCGTCCCGGTTCAGCCCGTTCTCGGCCATCTCGGCCAGCAGCAGCACCGCCATCACACCACCCCCGCAGCTTTGAGTTTCGACACCAGCTCGTCGACCGAGGCCACCTTGACCCCCGCCTTGCGCCCCTCGGGCTCGGCGGTCCTGACCACCGTCAGCCGGGGCGAGACGTCCACGCCGTAGTCACCGGCGGTCTTTTCGACGAGTTCCTTCTTCTTCGCCTTCATGATGTTGGGCAGGCTCGCATAGCGCGGCTCGTTCAGCCGCAGGTCGGCGGTCACGATCGCGGGCAGGCTGACCTCGATCACCTGCAGCCCGCCGTCGACCTCGCGCGTGACGGTGGCCTTCTCGCCCTCGACTTCCAGCTTGCCGGCCTGCGTCGCCTGCGCCCAGCCCAGCAGTGCCGCCAGCATCTGGCCGGTGGCGTTCATGTCGTTGTCGATCGCCTGCTTGCCCATCAGCACCAACTGCGGCTGCTCCTCGGCGATGATGGCCTTCAGCAGCTTGGCCACCGCGAGGGGCTCGATGTCCTGGTGCACGTCGTCGGCGGCCACCACCAGGATGCCGCGGTCGGCGCCCATGGCCAGCGCCGTGCGGATGGTTTCGGCCGCCTGCTTGACGCCGATCGACACCACCACGATCTCGGACGCCGCGCCCTTCTCCTTCAGACGGATCGCCTCCTCGACCGCAATCTCGTCAAAGGGGTTCATCGACATCTTCACGTTCGACAGGTCCACCCCCGACCCGTCCGCACGAACCCGCGCCTTCACGTTGTAGTCGATCACCCGCTTCACAGGCACAAGAACCTTCATTTCCGCATCTCCTCAGAAGAACGCCTGCAGCCCGGTCTGCGCCCGACCCAGGATCAGGGCGTGGACGTCATGGGTGCCCTCGTAGGTGTTCACGGTTTCCAGGTTCACCATGTGGCGCATCACCGGGTATTCGTCCGAGATGCCGTTGCCGCCGTGCATGTCGCGGGCCACCCGCGCGATCTCCAGGGCCTTGCCGCAGTTGTTGCGCTTGATGAGGGAGATCATCTCGGGCTGCATCCTGCCGGCCTCGAACAGCCGCCCGACCCGCAGGGCCGCGTTCAGGCCGAGCGTGATCTCGGTCATCATGTTCGCAAGCTTCAACTGGTGCAGCTGCGTCTGCGCCAGGGGCTTGCCGAACTGCTTGCGATCCAGCCCATAGGACCGCGCCGCGTGCCAGCAGGCCTCGGCCGCGCCCATCGAGCCCCAGGCGATGCCATAGCGCGCGCGGTTGAGGCAGCCGAAGGGGCCACCCAGGCCCTCGGCATTTGGCAGCAGGGCATCCTCGCCCACTTCGACCTCCTCCATGACGATCTCGCCGGTTACGGAGGCGCGCAAGGACAGCTTGCCCTCGATCTTCGGAGCGGACAGGCCCTTCATGCCCTTTTCCAGCACAAAGCCACGGATCTTGCCGCCATGCGCCTCGGACTTCGCCCAGACCACGAAAACATCGGCGATGGGGCTGTTGGTGATCCACATTTTGGACCCGTTCAGCCGGTAGCCGCCCTCGGTCTTCCTCGCGGTGGTCTTCATGCCGCCTGGATCCGAGCCCGCGTCGGGCTCGGTCAGGCCGAAGCAGCCCACCCATTCGCCGGAACAGAGCTTCGGCAGGTACTTGCGCCGCTGTTCTTCCGAGCCATAGGCATTGATCGGGTGCATTACCAAGGACGCCTGCACCGACATCATGGATCGGTAGCCCGAATCCACCCGCTCGACCTCCCGCGCAACCAAGCCGTAACTGACATAGCCTGCGCCGGTGCCGCCGTATTCCTCGGGGATGGTGACGCCCAGTAGGCCAAGCTCGCCCATCTCGGTGAAGATGGCGCGGTCGGTGTGCTCCTTCTGGAAGGCCTCGCGCACGCGGGGGGCGAGGCGGTCCTGCGCATAGCTCCGCGCGGTGTCGCGGATCATGCGTTCTTCCTCGGTCAGCTCGTCTTCCAGAAGGAAGGGGTCTTCCCAGCGGAAGCTGCCTGTGCGGTCCATCTTCATGGTCGTTTCTCCTGTCTGGATCAGACGCGTTCGATCAGCAACGCGGCGCCCTGACCGACGCCGACGCACATGGTGGCAAGCGCGTAGCGCCCGCCGGTGGTCTTGAGTTCAAGCGCGGCGGTCCCGCTGATGCGGACACCGGACATGCCCAAGGGGTGCCCCAGCGCAATGCCGCCGCCGTTGGGGTTCAGGCGCGGGTCGTCGTCGTCCAGCCCCAGGTCGCGGGTGACGGCCAGCGCCTGCGCGGCAAAGGCCTCGTTCAACTCGATCACCGACAGGTCGTCCAGCGTGATCCCGGCCAGGTCCATCAGCCTGCGAACAGCCGGCACCGGGCCGATGCCCATGATCCGCGGGGTGACGCCTGCGCTCGCCCCCGCGACGATGCGGGCGATGGGGGTCAGGCCGTGGCGCTTCGCGGCGGCTTCCGAGGCCACAATCAACCCCGCTGCGCCGTCGTTCACGCCCGAGGCGTTGCCGGCGGTGATCGAGCCGTCCCTGCGGGTGATCGGCCGCAGCTTCGCCAGCTGTTCCAGCGTGGTCTCGCGCGGATGTTCGTCCTGCGTGACCTCGATGGGTTCCTTGCGGCCCTGCGGCACGGTGACCGCCACGATCTCGGCCGCGAAGCGGCCGTTCCTCTGCGCCGTCGCGGCGCGGGTCTGCGAGTTCAGGGCTAAGAGGTCCTGGTCCTCGCGCCGGATCTGCAACTCGTCGGCAAGGTTCTGCGCCGTCTCGGGCATCGAGTCGGTGCCGTATTGCTCCGCCATCCTCGGGTTGACGAAGCGCCAGCCAATGGTGGTGTCGTGGATCTCGGTCGCGCGCGAGAAGGCAGACTCCGCCTTGGGCATCACGAAGGGCGCGCGGGACATGCTTTCCACGCCGCCCGCGAAGGCCAGCTCCATGTCGCCCGAGCGGATGGCGCGGGCGGCGGCCGCCACCGCTTCCAGCCCCGAGCCGCAGAGGCGGTTCACGGTCACCCCCGGCACGGTGTCCGGCAGGCCTGCCAGCAGCAGCGCCATGCGGGCGACGTTGCGGTTGTCCTCGCCCGCCTGGTTGGCGCAGCCCATCCAGACCTCCTCGACCGCCGCGGGGTCGAGGCCGGGGTTGCGGGCGATCAGCGCCTGCAGCGGGATGGCGGCGAGGTCGTCGGCGCGGACGGTCGCCAGGGCGCCGCCGTAGCGCCCGATGGGGGTGCGGACATAGTCGCAGATGAAGGCGTCGGCCATCGTGGGCTCCTCAGTTCAGGCTGGCGAGGGTCTGGCCCTCGGCGACAAGGCGTTCAAGCAAGGGCGGCACGCGCCAAGACAGCGGGTCTTCCGCCGCAAGCTGGCGGATGCGGTCCAGGACCGTGGGCAAGCCCAGCCGGTCGGCATGGTGCATCGGCCCGCCTCGCCAGCGCGGGAAGGCGTAGCCGTGGACCAGCACCAGGTCGATGTCGGCCGGGCGGCGGGCGATGCCTTCGTCGAGGATGTGGAAGCCCTCCTCGATCATCGCCAAGACGGCGCGGGTGGCGATCTCCTCGGCGCTCCAGTCGCGGCGGGCGGTCGCCTCCTCGGCCACCAGCGCCTCGACCACGGCCGAGGGCTGACGCGTGCCGCCGCCGGGATAGTCATACCATCCTGCCCCAGTCTTGCGGCCGAGGCGCTTCAACTCCTCGACCATACGGTCGGCGATGCGGACATAGCGGGTGCCGGGCCTGTCCCGTAGCCCCTTCCGCTGCCGGTTGGCGTGAGCGATGTCGAGCCCCGAGAGGTCCTGCACCGCATAGGGGCCCATTGCCATGCCCCAGCCTTCCATCGCGGCATCGACCTGCGCGGGTATCGCTCCTTCGAGCAGCATCAGGTCAGTGGTCTGGCGATAGCGGGTGAGGATGCGGTTGCCGATGAAGCCGTCGCAGACGCCCGCCTCGACCGGGATCTTCTTCAGACGCGCAGCGAGGCGGAAGGCGGTGGCCAGCGTCTCGGGCGACGTCGTCTCGGCCCGCACGATCTCCAACAGCTTCATGACATGGGCGGGCGCGAAGAAATGCAGCCCGATCAGGCGGCCGGGGTGGCTGACGTCCGCGAAGATCGCGTTCACGTCGAGGTAGCTGGTGTTGGTGGCGAGGATCGTCGCCTCAGGCAGGCCACGGTCCAGCGCGGCAAAGATGGTGCGCTTGACCTCCATCGCCTCGAAGGCTGCCTCGATGGCGATGTCGGCGGGGGAAAGGGCGTCGTAGCCGGCGCGGAAGGTCAGACGGTCCGCCAGCTGGGCGTCGGCCTCGGCCTGGGTCATGCGGCCGCGCCTGACGGCATCGGCATAGAGGCGGGTGACATTGGCGCGAGCACGTTCCGCCCCGGGTCCGTCCTGCTCGACCAGGGTGACGGCGATGCCGATCCCGGCCAGTGCATAGGCGATGGCCGCGCCCATTGTGCCGCCGCCGACCACGATGGCGGTCGAGATTTCCCGCGCCTCGGCCTCCTTCGGGGCGCGGCCGGTAGCAGCGCGTTCGGCGAAGAAGACATGGCGCAGCGCTGCCGCCTGATCGCCCGAGCGCAGGCGCAGGAAGGTCTCGCGCTCGCGGGTAAGCCCCGCGTCGAGCGGCAGCTCCGCCGCAGCCTCGACCAGCGCGATCGCCTCGGGCGGGGCGATCTGTCCAGCGGCGCGCTTCGCCGCCGTGGCGCGGGCGGCGGCGACCGCCTCGGACGCGGGCTCCGGCGCGGGCCGGTCGCGCAGGGATGGCGCGGCGTCCAGCCGCTCCTGCGGGATCGCCAGCGCCGCCGCCAGCGGGTCGGCCTCGACCGCATCGAGCATGCCGAGCAACAGCGCCTCGTCGGCCTTCACCACGCGGCCCGCGGCGATCAGCCCCACGGCGCGGTCGGTCCCGATCAGCCGCGGCAGCCGCTGCGTCCCGCCCGCGCCGGGGACCACCCCCAGCGTCACCTCGGGCAGCCCCAGCGTGGCACCGGGCGCGGCGATCCGCATCCGGCAGGCCAGCGCAATCTCGAGCCCTCCGCCGAGCGCCGCGCCATTGATCGCGGCGATCGCGGGCAGGCGTTCCAGCCGCGCCAGCACGTCCGGCAGATGCGGCGGGATGGGTGCCTGGTCGAACTCCCTCGCGTCCGCCCCAGCGACAAAGGCCCGCCCCGCCCCGGTCACGACGATCCGCCGGGCGCCCGCCGCCTCGGCCGCGTCTAGCGCTGCCATCAGCCCCTGCCGCACCGAAGCCGAGATCACGTTCACCGGAGGGTTGTCGATGGTGATCACGCAGGCATCGCCCTGCAGGGAATGGCTGACAGGCATGAAGGACCTCCGTTCAGAGATGGGGGCGGATGCCCCCGGATACCGAGAGCATCTCGCCGGTCAGGAACCGCGAGTCGTCGCGCAGGAAGAAGGCGATCGCGGCCGAGGTCTCCTCTGGCTCGGCCATGCGGCGGATCATGCCTTGGGCGACCAGCCGCTCGGCCTCCTCAGGCGGGATATTCTGGGTGACCGAGGTACGGGTCAGTCCCGGTGCCACGCAGTTGACCGTCACGGCGGGGGCGAACTCGGCTGCGAGACTGCGGGTCAGCGAGGCGACGGCGGCCTTGCCGGCCGCGTAATCCGCCTGTCCCGCCTCGCCGCCGAAGACGATGCTGGCCACGTTGACGATGCGACCCCAGCCGCGTTCCAGCATCCCCGGTGCGAAGGCTTGGATCAGGTGGAAGCCCGGCATCAGGTTCAGGTCCATCGTCGCGCGCCACTGCTCCTCGGTCATCTCGAGGAAGGGCGTGTAGAGCCGGGGCGAGCGCAGCCCGCCCACGAGGTTGACGAGGATGTCCACCTGCCCCAGCGCCAGCGCGGCCTCGGCAAAGGCCCCGGCCTCGCCGGCGCGGGTCACGTCGCCGCGCAGGCTGGCGACCTTCACCCCTGACCCGTCCAGCGCGACCACCGTCTCCTCCAGCCGGCGCCCCGAGATGTCGGTGAGCGCGAGCCCGGCGATCCCATCCGCGACCAGCCGATCGATCACGGCCCGGCCCATGGGACCTCCCGCGCCGCTCACTGCGGCAATACGGTTTGCAAGATGTGCCTCGGTCATGCGCGATCAAGCTCCTCGTGCAGCATCTTGCGCAGCGCGAATTTCTGGATCTTGCCGGATGCGGTGGCCGGCAGGCTCTCGCGGATCTCCAGCCGCTCGGGCCAGTACTGGATCGCCAGCTTGTGTTCGCCCAAGTGGCGCCGCATCTCGTCGAAATCGAAGCTCGCGTCCGGTTTCAGCGTGACGAAGGCGCAGGCGCGTTCGCCCAGCCGGTCGTCGGGGTAGGCGACGATGGCGACCTGGTGGATCGCCGGGTGCCTGAACAGGACGCCCTCGACCTCGAAGACGGGGATGTTCTCGGCACCGCGGATGATGATGTCCTTGGACCGGCCTGCAATGCGGATATAGCCGCGCTCGTCCATGCGTGCGATGTCGCCGGTATCGAACCAGCCATTGTCATCGGTCGCGTTCAGCAGCGGGCGCTTGAGATAGCCGCCGAAGTTAGAACAGGCACGGACGAACAGTTCCCCCGCCTGGCCCGGAGGGCAGACGTTCCCGTCATCGTCGCGGATCTGGATCTCGACACCCGGAAGCGGGAAGCCATCCGTGTTGATCGAGCGCTCGTCGTCGTCGGAAGGGTCCACCACGGTCAGCGCGCCGTTCTCGGTCATGCCCCAGGCCGAGACCACCTTGGTGCCGGTCATCACCTGCCGCGCGCGTTCAACGACCGGGCCGGGGATCGGCGCCCCGGCGCACAGGAAGATCCGCAGAGAGCTGCTGTCGAACTTGTTTTCATCGACGGCGTTCGTGAGGTCCATCAGGAAGGGGGTCGAGGCCATGGTGAAGGTGATGCGGTCGTCCTGCACCATCTGTCCCTTCAGCCGCTTGTCCCAGGTGTCGAACAGGATCGACCGCGCCTTGAGGTAGATCGGCATCAGCAGACCGTACATGAACCCCGTCTGGTGGGCCATGGGCGAGGCCATGGCGATCACGTCATCCGCCGTCAGCCCCAGGCGTTCCGAATAGGGAATGAGGTTGGAATACATGGTGTTCGAGGTGTGCATCACGCCCTTGGGCTCGCCCGTCGTGCCGCTGGTGTAGATCAGCTGGTTGACGTCGTCGGGACCGGGGCGGTTGGCGGTCACGATCCGCTGCAACTCGGGGTCAGCGTCAAAGGCGGGGTCGGCCAGCAGCGCGTCGAAGCTGTTTTCGCCCGCACCGTTATTGACAACGATGTGCTGCAGATCGGGAAGTTGGGGCTTCATCCCCTCGGCCATCGCCTCGTGGTCGAAGTTGCGAAACACCGTGGGGACGATGAAGACCTTGGACTCGCCGTGGCGCAGCATGAACAGCAGTTCATGTTCGCGGAAGATCGGCATCACCGGGTTGAAGACCGCCCCGATCCGCGCGCAGCCGAGATAGGTCGCCACGAACTGCCAGCTATTGGGAAGCTGGCAGGTCACCACGTCGTCGCGTTCCACGCCAAGCCGCGTCAAGCCCACCGCCACGCGGTTGGCGGCACGGTCCAATTCCACCCAGGTGAAGTCACACCGCTGTCCATCAGACACGCTGATCGAGCTTAGCGCCAGCTGGTCTGGCTTCTCGGCCAGCACCTCGTCGAAATAGTCGTTGACGGTCTTGTTGCGCCAGTGGCCGGCGCGGACCATAGCCTCGCGGCGCGGCTCGATCAGGATAGCGTCGAACTTCATTGGTAGTCCCCCCTTGCAGTGTGCGGCTTTCGGCTCTCCTCAGCCGGTGACCGCGTCCCGTCCAGCGCGTTCCCGCGCGATGATGTTCTTCATGATATGCGCGGTGCCGTCGCCGATCTGCAGCCCCAGCACGTCCTTGAGCCGCTGCGCGAAGGGCAGGTCGCCCGCATAGCCCGCGTGACCGTGGATCAGCAGGCAAGCGTGGATCGCCTCATAGGCCAGCAGTGGCGGCCACCACTTGGTCATGGCGGCCTCGGCGGTGTGTGGAAGGTTGTTGTCCTTGAGCCACAGCGCGTTCATCGACAGAAGCCGCGCGCCAGCCAGCTTCGTCTCGAAGTCCGCAAGCTGGTGGCTGACGCCTTGGAAGGCGCCGAGCGGCTTTCCGAATGCGCGGCGCTCGCCGATATAGGCCCAGGTCTCGTCAAGCGACTGCTGCGCGGTGCCCACACATTGCAACCCGATCAGGCTGCGCGAAAAGTCGAAGCCCTGCATGACCTGGGCAAAGCCCCGGCCTTCCTCTCCCAGCAGGTTTTCCGCGGGCACCCGCACGTTGTCGAACCAGATCGAGCCGTGGCCGATCGAGTTCTGGCCCATGTTGTCGAACTTGGACGTGCTGATGCCGTCCAGATCCATCGGCACGAGGATGGCTGACACGCCCCGCGCACGGTCCTCGGCTTTGCCGGTGCGGGCAAAGACGATGGTGCCGGCGGCGATCTGGTTGGCCGAGATCGAGGTCTTCTCGCCGTTCAGGATGTAATGCGCGCCATCGCGCTCCATCCGCAGCCCGAGGTTTGCCGCGTCCGAGCCGCCCTTGGGTTCCGTGAGGGCGATAGCCAGCATGATCTCGCCCGCCGTCAGCTTTGTCAGCCATTCGCGGGCGATTTCCCGCTTTGCGAATTGGGCAAGGACCTGGCCGTTCAGCGAGCCCAGAAGCGGCACGTAGCCGAAGGTGAAATCAGCGCGGCCGATTTCCTCGACGATGGCGCCGGCATAGATCGTGCCCGCGCCCATGCCGCCGAAGTCCTCGGGCAGTTCCGGGGCGATCAGCCCGAGGCTGCCCATCTCGCGCACAAGGTCCATGTCCATGCGGCCCGCCCTCTCGCGGGCCTGGTAGCCCGGCGCGACGCGGTCCTGCGCAAAGCGGCGCGCGAGATCGCGGATCTGATCCAGTTCCTCGGTGTCGAAAACGGTCTTGGACATAAGCCTCACCCCCGGCAGATCGAAAAAGGGGACCGCCCGGCGGGGGCAGTCCACGCTGGACTCAGCCCTTGCGGGCGACGTGCTTGCGGAAGTCGGGCTTGCGCTTTTCCTTGAAGGCGACGCCGCCTTCCTTGGACTCGTCGGTGTCGTAATAAAGCGACAGCGCCCGCATCCCCATAGCCGAGATGCCGCGGATGCTTTCGGTATCGGCGTTGAAGGACACTTTCGCCATCGCCAGCGCGGTGGGCGAGCGGTCCATCAGTTCGGCCACCCAGCGGTCCACCTCGGCGTCCAGCTCCTCGGCAGGGACGACGGCGTTCGCAAGGCCCCAGTCCAGCGCCTGCTGCGCGGTATAGCGCTTGTTCAGGTACCAGATCTCGCGGGCGCGCTTTTCGCCCACGACGCGGGCCAGATAAGCGGTGCCGAAGCCGGGATCGACCGAGCCGACCTTGGGGCCGACCTGCCCAAACTGCGCGGTGTCGGACGCGATGGTCAGGTCGCAGATCGTCGCCAGCACGTTGCCGCCGCCGATGGCGAAGCCGTTGACCCGCGCGATGACGGGCTTCGGCACGTCGCGGATCAGGGACTGCAACTCGTCGATGGGCAGGCCGATCACGCCGCGCCCGTCATACTGGCCGTCATGGGCCGACTGGTCGCCGCCGGTGCAGAAGGCCTTGTCGCCCGCGCCGGTCAGGACGATCACGCCGACCTCGCGGTCCCAGCCCGCCTTCTGGAAAGCGTCGATCAGTTCATCGACGGTGTGGCCGCGGAAGGCGTTGTACTTGTCGGCGCGGTTGATGGTGATCCAGGCCGCGCCGTTGCGGTTCTCGTACAGGATGTCGGTATAGTCCATGATGGTTCCTCCGTTAACCGTGCATCGTCAGGCCGCCGGACACCGAGATCACTTGGCCGGTGATGAACGAGGCGTCGTCGGAGGCAAAGAACAGGATCGCGCCCGGCAGATCCTCGGGGCGCCCGAGCCGTCCCAGTGGCACGGCCTTGGTAAAGGCGTCGCGCAGCTTGTCCTTGTTGCCCGCAGCTTCCATGAAGCTGTCGAGCATCGGCGTGTCGGTGACGCCGGGGCAGACGCAGTTGAAGGTCAGCCCCTGCCGCGCGTGTTCCCGCGCCAGCGTCTTGGAAAATGCGATCACGCCGGCCTTGCAGGCAGCATAGACGGATTCGCCAGACGAGCCCACGCGCGCTGCGTCCGACGCCACGCTGACCACCCGGCCAGACTTGCGTTCTGCCATCCTCGCCACCACCGGATGAGTGATGTTCAGCACCGACTTCAGGTTGATGTCGATCAGCTTCGACCAGTAGTCCGGTTCGGACTTCAGGAACGTGACGAACGAATCCCAGCCCGCATTGTTGACAAGCACGTCGATCGGTCCGATCTCGGCCTCGACCTTCTCGACCGCGACGCGCACGGCCTCTGCATCGGTGAGATCGACGACCATGGGGGACGCCTTGCCGCCGGCCGCCGTGATCCGGTCAACCACCGCCTGCGCAGCATCCGCCTTGATGTCAGCGACCACGACAAGCGCGCCTTCCTCGCCGAACCGCTCGCAGGTGGCCGAGCCGATGCCGCCACCTCCGCCAGTTACGACAACAACTTTATCCTTGAGTCCGCGCATGATGTTCCTCAACCCTATTCGCTCTGCACCGAATGCAAGCTGCGAGGCTTTGATTTACAGCCGTGCAGCGTGGAAAGGTGCGTTGATTCTCTTTCTAAGAGTATTTGCCAGTCAGCACCATTTGTGTCAATATGTTTACTGATAAGTTCGCTTTCTCTACCATTCTCGGATACCCTCGGAGCTTCGCATGAACAGCCGCCCTGCCCCGCCGACCCAGGACACTGCCGCCATCGATGCGCTGACTGCTGGCCTGCGCAACCGGCTGTTCTTCCGGCTGTACCAGACCGCCAACCTGCTGAACAAAACCGGCAACCGTGCGCTCGAAGATCACGGCGTGACCACGCAGCAGTGGGCGATTCTGGGCGCATTGGCCGACCCGCGGAGCGAAGGAGGGATTTCGGTCGGTGATCTTGCCGCCCTGCTCATGGTCAGCCGCCAGAACCTGACCGGCGTGCTGTCACGGCTCGAGTCCCGCGGCCTGATCGCCCGGACGGTGGACGTGCGCGACAAGCGCTCGCGTTTCATCTGCCTGACCGGCGAGGGATTGCAGAGATGGGCCGAGATGCAGCCGCAGATCAACGAGTTCTACCAGGCCTCGCTGGCAGATTTCTCGACCTCGGACCTCATCGCCGCGATGCACTACCTTGAGAGGCTGCGGCACAACTTCGTCGTGCTTGAGGGAGGGCAGGGCGAAGCGGAGGGCGACTGACCGCAGGAGCCCCGTTCCCGATCTTGCCCGAGGCAGTCAGCCGGACCCCGGCGAACGGGGCCGCCCCCGTCCCCGATCAAGAGGCTCGAGCGGAATCCTTACGCGCTTCGCCCTGCCTGGATGCGAGGCTTTCCACGATTTCCCGCTTCAGGATCTTTCCTGTCGGACCCAGAGGGAAGCTGTCGAAGAACTCGATTCGCCGGGGAACCTTGTACGAGGCCAGACGATCCCGGCAGAAGGATAGCAGCGTTTCGCCGGAAATCTCGGCACCCTCGCGGATGACGATGCATCCTATCGCCAGTTCACCCTTGACGGCGTCCGGCACCGCGACCACCGACACCAGGGCGACCGCGGGGTGCGCTGCCAGGACGGCCTCGACCTCGGCGGGGAAGATGTTCGAGCCGCCGGTGATGATGACGTCCTTCTTACGGTCCAGCATGTAGAGGAACCCGTCCTCGTCGAGCATGCCGATGTCCCCGCTTCGCCAGCCGTGGCTGGTGAAGGCGGCAGCCGTCGCCGCGGCGTCCTGCCAGTATCCCGCCCCGAGCAGATCCCCAGCCACGCAGATCTCGCCCGGCTGCCCAGCCGGCTGCGGGTTGCCCGCATCGTCCAGGATCGAGATCGTCGCACTGCCCATCGGCCTGCCGACCGAGCCGGGCTTGCGCCGGCCTTCGGGCGCCTCGGTTGTGCAGATGCCGCAGAGTTCGCTCGCCCCGTAGGCATTCACCAACGGCACTCCGAAGGTCGTCTCGAAGCGCGCCTGGACATCGGGCGGCAGCGGCGCCCCCCCCGCCATGCACAGCCGCAGGCCGCTCGTGTCGTGGCGCGCCGGATCATGCCCTTCCAGCAGATAGGAGAACATGGTCGGCGTCCCGGCGAAGAAGGTCGCGCGGTGCTCAGTCATCAGCGACAGGATCGCGGCCGTGTCCCACTTCCCGTTCAGGATCAGGGTGCCGGCTGCGTACAGGCAGCCATTCAGCATGACCGTCGCGCCGAAATTGTTGAACAGCGGCACCGCGCATAGGAAGCGCTCCTGCTGCCAGCGCATCCTGTGATGCGAATGAGTGTCCCGAATCGCGTGATAGATCGCGCGGTGCGTCTGCATCGCACCCTTCGGCAATCCGGTGGTTCCCGAAGTGAAGAAGATCGCGGCGACGTCCTCGGGATCGACCGGCACGGGTTCGAAGACATCCGGCCACTTCGGCAGTTCGTCGCGCAGCGCGGTCCCCCAGTCCGGGGCGTCCCCGCCGGACACGAGCACATACTGGAGGTCGGGCAGTGAGCCGCGCACGGCGTCCACGACCGGCACGCCTTCACTCCGGCAGATCAGCACCGGCATGCGGGTCTTTCGGCCCAATGTCTCGACTTCCGACGACTTGTAGCTGTCGCTGATCGGCAGCGCGATGGCACCGATCTTCTGACAGGCGTGATAGGTGACCGCGACCTCGGGCGTGCTGGGCAGGTAAAGACCGACAGGCGTCCCCTTCCCCACGCCAAGGCTGCTCAGCAGGCCCGCCAGCCGGGCGGTCCGGCGGTTGAACTCGGCATAGGTTATACTTTCGCCCTCGAAGAGGAGGAAGGGCTTGTCCGGGAACCAGCGCGCCGTGGTCTCCAGCATCATTCCAAGCGTCTGCATAACGTGATCCTCAAGGGCTAATAGGCTGCAGCACAGGAAGGAAGCGCCTGCCCGCCGCTTCCCCTTGTTCGTGCAGGCTTCACTGCACCAGAGGGCAGCCGCCTTCGGAGAGCGGACGGAACGCCTCGGCCGCCGGGATCGTCGCGACCGTCTCGTACAAGTCCCATTCGCCCGTCGATTTTTCCGGCGACTTCACGCGGAACAGGTACATGTCGTGGATCGCGCGTCCATCGGCGCGGATCTCGCCCTTGCCGAACAGCGGATCGTCGATGGGCGTTTCCTTCATCTTTGCCATCACCGCCGAGGCGTCCTTGGTGCCGGCCGCCTCGACCGCCTCGAGGTAGTGCATGATCGAGGAGTAGACCCCGGCATGAACCTGCGTCGGCATCCGACCCCCGTGCGCTTCGGCGAACCGCTGGGACCAGGCCCTGCTTTCGTCGCTCTGATCCCAGTAGAAGGCTTCGGTCAGCACCAGTCCCTGCGCCGTTTGCAGCCCGAGGGAATGGACGTCGGTGATGAAGGCCACCAGCGCGGCGACGGACTGGCCGCCCTGCATGATGCCGAACTCGGCCGCCTGCTTGACGGCGCTGATCATGTCGCCACCCCCATTCGCCAGGCCAATCACCTTGGCACCGGAGGATTGGGCCTGCAGCAGAAAAGAGGCAAAGTCGCTGGTGCCGAGCGGATGGCTCGCGGACCCGACAACTGTCCCGCCCGAAGCTTCAACGACGGCGGAGGCATCCTGCTGCATGGCCTTGCCGAAGGCGTAATCCGCCGAAATGAAGAACCAGCTGTCGCCGCCCTGCTGGACCATGGCCCGCGCCGTTCCGTTGGCCAGCGCCCAGGTGTCATAGGTCCAGTGCACGGTGTTGGGCGAGCACTTGGCGCCGGTAAGCTCCGCCGTGCCGGCCCCCGAGTTCAGGTGGATGCGGCCCTTTTCGCGGGCCAGATCGCTGACCGCCAAGGCGATCGCCGATCCCGGTATGTCCGAGATGACATCGACGCCCTGCTGGTCGAACCAGTTGCGCGCGATATTGCTGCCGACGTCCGGCTTGTTCTGGTGATCTGCCGCCAGCACCTCGACATTGATGCCCTTCGAGGCGCCGTCGAAATCCTCGACCGCCATGCGGGCAGCGACGACCGAGCCCATGCCTGCCAGGTCGGAGTAGATCCCCGACTGATCGTTCAGCACGCCGATCTTGATGCTGATGTCTTCCGCCAGGCTCGGGCTGACCCCGAGCACAAGGCTGGCCGCGAACACGTGCGTTCCAATTTTCTTGAGCAAACCACATCCTCCCCGATGCAACTGCCTTCATCCCGTGCCGAGTGGCACAGGACCATCCCAAGAATAATCCATGGTCAAAAGCGTGTCAACATCTTGATACGTTATTCCCGTACCAATGCCGGTTCTCCTACCACAGGAAGACACCATCGCCATTCCCTCTTCACAGGACAAACCTCACATGCTTGCCGAAAATACGCTTGCACAATGGCTGCAGGCGCTGGAAGCCGGTACACTGCTCAAAACGGGAGATATGCTTTCAAGGCTTAGGAATAGGTAGCACTATTGCTATTATGAGTGCCTGAATGCTTGCGTCTGGCAGGCCGCCAAGCACTATTCAGCCGGCAGGCAAACCCCACTCGAACGCTCTCGCCGGCGGCTACCTCCTGGCGGCTCTCTCTGGCCGGAAGGACGCCGTCGAATCGATCCTACCATGTGATCGGGGCGACAACCTCATGTCCTCCTAGGTCCGGACGCCCTACTCGCCTCTGCCTGGCCGCACGACGGGAATCTTCGTACCAGTCTACCTTCCTCAGAGCGAACGGCGTGAAGCCATGCCACCATCGATGGTGAAGATCGTGCCCGACAGATAGGCGCCCCTTGTCGAGGCAACGAAGGCAATCAGGTCGGCCACTTCGTCCGCCTCGGCCGGCCGGCCGGCCGGGTACCGGTCGAAAAACCGACGATACTCTCCGGGATCGCCATAGGTTTCCGCCGCGCGGCCCGAAAGCAACTTTCGCAGCCGCTCGGTCTCGACCGCGCCCGGATTGATGCCGACCACGCGCACGCCCATGTCCAGGCTGCGCCCCCCAACCGCACGGGTGAAGGCCATCAGCGCCGCGTTTCCGGTCGAGCCGCAAACATAGTCGAAATCCGGGCTCTCGCCGGCGCTGCCGATCGTGTTGACGATGGCACCGCCACCCGCCTCGGACATGGCCTTCAGGAAATGCCTGGTCAGGGCGATGTAGCCGAAGACCTTCAGGTCCCAAGCCCTGCGCCAGGTTTCCATCGAGATGTCGAGCAAGTTCCCCGCGGGAATGGCGCCGGCATTGTTCACCAGGATGTCGATGCGCCCGCACGACCCCGTTACCGCGACGATGCCGGCCTCTGTGGCGAGGTCTGCAGCGATCGTGCGGCATTCCCCGCCGTGCACCTGCTTCAGCCGCTCCGCCTGCGCGGCGAGCTTCGCCGCATCTCGGGCGACGAGGATGAGCCCTGCCCCCTCGACAGCGAAACGGTCTGCGACCCTGCTGCCGATGGCGCCAGTTGCCCCGGTGATGAGGACGGTCTTGCCGTCAAGCCCGAGGTTCATCTTTGCCTTTCTGGACGCGAGTACCCCGGAAGTTCGGCGGGCGCTTCTCCCGGTGTGAGGCCACGCCCTCGCGCACCTCCGGGCCTGCAAAGCCCAGCATCTCGAGCGCAGTCGAGGTGTCGAAGGTGGGCCCCGCACTGCGGAGCCAGTTGTTCATGGCGTATTTGGTCCAGGCGATGGCGTCGGTGGCACCATTGGCGAGTTCCGCCGCGATCTCCAGCGCGGTCGGCAGCACCTGGTCGGGCTCGACGGCCAGCGAGACAAGACCGATACGCTCGGCTTCCTCGCCGGTGATGGGGCGGCAGGTCATCAGGTAATACTTGGCCTTGGCCATGCCGCAAAGCAGCGGCCAGATGATCGCCGCCGCGTCACCCGCCGCCACGCCGAGCCGGGTATGGCCGTCGACCAGCTTCGCGGTCTTGGAGACGACGGAGATGTCGGCCAGAAGCCCGACCACCAGCCCCGCGCCCGCGGCAGGTCCGTTGATCGCCGAGATCACCGGCTTGCGGCAGTTGATGATGTTGTAGACCAGATCCCGCGTCTCGCGCCAGGACGAGACGCGCTCGGCATGATCGTTCATCAGATTCTCGACCCAGCCGAAGTCGCCGCCTGCCGAAAACGCCCGGCCTGCACCGGTGACAACCACCGCCTCGACCTCGGGCGCGTCGTCGATGTCGCGCCAGATGCGGGTGATCTCCGTATGGGTTTCCCGATCGATCGAGTTCATCGCCTCGGGCCGGTCGAAGGTGATCTGCAGGATGCCGCCATCGAGCATCTCGAGCTTCAGCTTCGTATAATGGCGATGCCAGTCGGTCATGGTTTCTTCTTTCGTGATCGGGTCAGGGACCCAGTCTTGCGGCCTCGGTAGCCGCGCGCAAGCTTTCCAGTGAGGCCGGGTTCTCGAGGGTGGTGAGATCGCCGAGCGGTTCACCAAGAACTACCTGCCGCGCGAGGCGGCGCAGGATCTTACCATTGCGGGTGCGCGGAAGCTCGGGGACGATCAGCACCTCGCGCGGGCGCAGCCCCGCACCGAGCTTGCGCGCGACATGCTCGCGAAGTGCCTCGGCCATGGTGCCGTCGTCGGGAACCTCGGGCCTCGGGACGACAAGCAGCACCACGGCTTGGCCGCTCTTCGCGTCGGGCACGCCGATCGCCGCCGCGGCGACGACGCGGCTGTCCGACAGCGCGGCTTCCTCGATCTCGGAGGGGCCGACGCGGCGACCCGAGATTTTCAGCACATCATCGCTGCGGCCCCGCAGTTCCCAGACGCCGTTCGCGTGGCGGACGACAAGGTCGCCGTGGCTCCAAAGACCCGGACGCTGCGACCAGTAGCTTTCGATGAAGCGGTTCGAGTCCTGCCAGAGCCCGACCGTCAACCCCACCATCGGGCGGCGCAGGACCAGCTCTCCGACCTCTCCCGGCGCGGTCTCGTTTCCGTCGTAGACTACCGCAGCGTCCACGTCGGTGACGACAGAGTTGAAGCCAACCGGATAGATCGGGCGCAGCACGATGTTCGAGAGGATCCCGCCCGAGATCTCGGTACCGCCGGTCAGGTTGATGATCGGGGTCCGCTGATGGCCGATCTGCTGGAATGCCCACAGGAAAGTGGGTTCGTCGATCACCTCGCCCGCAGTGATGATGGTGCGGAAGTTGCCGCCCAGCTCGGCTGGCAGTTCCGACACGGCTGCCCTCATGACGCGCAGCATCGTGGGCGCAGTGCCGAAATGGCTGACATCCGCAGCCTTCGCCACACGCAAAAGCTCGAGCGCGTCGGGCGAGGTTGGTCCGCCGTTGTAGAGGACCAGTGATCCGCCCAGCATCAGCGGCGCGCAGATCTGCCAGGGGCCGACCATCCAGCCCATGTCGCTGTACCACATCAGGCGGTCGCCAGGGCGGAAGTCGACCTGGTAGGCGGTATCATGCGCCACACGGAACGGGAAGCCGCCATGGATATGGACGGTGCCTTTCGGCATGCCGGTGGTCCCCGAGGTGAACATGATCATCCAGGGCGTGTTAGGGTCCAACGCGGGCGCCTCCACGACGCGATCGCCGGGAAGGCTTGCCCAGTCGCAGGTTCCTTCCGGCGCCCCCTCGCCCAGGCTGTCGAACACGGCCACCGTTTCAAGGCCGGGACAAGCCACGGCGATCGCGGCGAGGGTGCCGACGGTGCGGATGGTCTTGCCGCCGCGGACCCAGCCATCGCAACTGATCAGCACCCTGGCGCCGGCCGCATTGATCCGCGTCGCGATCGCCTCGGGTCCGAAAGCGGAATAAAGCGGCACGATGATCGCGCCGATCCGTGCGGTGGCAACCATCACGACGGCGGCTTCGGCGATGTTGGGAAGCAGCATTGCTACGCGATCGCCCTTGCCTACCCCAAGTGAGGCCAGCCTGGACATCGCCGCCTCTACTTCGCGACAAAGCTCGGCACGGGTGATGTCGCGCCGCGCGCCGGATTCCGACAACTCGACAAGCGCCAGGTCACCGTCCTTCGCACCCTCCGGCGCGAGCAGGATGTCGGTGAAGTTTAGCGCACCGCCCTCGAACCAGCGCGCCCACTCCACCCCGCCCCTCAGGTCCATGACCTGCCGGAAAGGGCGGCGGAAGCGGAGGCCGAGGTCGGCAACAACATGTCGCCAGTAGCCCTCCATATCGGCCAAGGCGAAGTCGCGCAGGGCGTCGAAGTCCTGCCGCCCCGAATGCCGCAACAGCCGCGACAGGGCGGCGCTTTCAATCCGTGCCGGATCCGGTACCCATACCGGAGTCATCGGCCGACCCTCCCGCGGGCTATGGGGCGACTGGCCGCCCGAAGATCATCGCCATCCAGATGCCCTGATACCGCGTGGATGGGGTACTTGGCCGTCCCCTCCGGCTCGGATGAATCGCTCGCAAAACGAATGCTGTCAGACCGGTCTTTGCAGCGACGGAATTCGGGCACGTTTGCGTTGGGCGAAAGCTGCAGACGTCCGCTCGCACAAGGTTTGTCCTGCATGGAGCGAGGCTTGTTGAAGAACAGGGCCTCGACTGCAGTGCCTTTGGCGTTCCGCCCCGTTGCGCCAATAGCCCTCCTGTGCCGGATCCGCCGCATCTTCAATTTCCTGCAATGGAAATGCATCAGACCTCAGATCAGCCCTTCCGTCTTCATGGCCCTAGCGGCTGCCGGTCGCTCAGCCACCCTTTGCACGAATAAATGGATGTTCGGCCAGCGGTCCAAAGCCACGCCAACGCGGGGCGCCCAGCTGGCCACGACGAAGGCGTAAGCGTCGGCAACGGTGAAGTTGCTGCCGGTCAGGAACGGACGGCCGTCCGACAGCAGTCCCTCGAGCCACTCCATGTTACTGGCCACACTCTCACGGGCGCTCGCCTTGACTGTCTCGTCGCTGCCGGGTTTGAAGAGCGGCTTGAATGCCGCGTGCAGGCTTGTGCCGGTGAAGTTCAGGACTTCCTGCACCCGCGCACGTTCGATCGTGCCGGGCTTCGGGGCCAAGGCTTCGTTGCCGGCACTGTCGGCCAGGTATTGCAGGATCGCCGGCCCCTCGGTCAGGATCTCTCCGCCGTCAAGCTCAAGCGCAGGAACGACCCCCTTCGCATTGATGGACGTGTAATCCTGGCCGCTCTCGGTCCTCTTGGCGGCGGTGTCCACCTTCTCGACCTCGTGCGGCAACCCGAGTTCATGCAGCACGATATGTGACGCCAAGGAGCAGGCGCCTGGCTTGTAGTAGAGCTTCATCATGGTCTCCTGTGCTTGCGACCAAGGCTGCCGAGAGTCCCGGCGCCGGACTGCCGGTCAATGGACCGAGCGGCGCCCAATCCTGGAGCGGGATCATCGATAGTGTTGATCAACATGTCCAGCCGTGGCCGCTGAGGCACGGATCGGCAGGGTAATGCATTGTTGCAAAGACTGGCTGTCCGGAACCGAGGGTTGCGGGCAGACTCTGCAGGTATGTCCGTAATTCAGCTTGATCTGCTTTCGAACGGGGAGGAAGATCTGTACTGCCCTTACGAATGCCCCCCAAGTGGCGCACCTTCGCCTAGGATCAAGCCGAACCGCTCTCCGGCAAGAACCGATACACCGACGATCGTGCAATCCCGAGCCTGCGTGCGATGGCGGTGGGGCTGAGCCTTTCTTCGGTGTGTAACCGCCGCACCTCCTCGGGATCGATCTTCGGCTTGCGTCCCTTGTAGACGCCGCGGGCCTTTGCGGCGGCGATCCCTTCCATCTGCCGCTCGCGGCGCAGGTTGGTCTCGAACTCGGCGAACACGCCCAGCATGTCAAAGAAGGCCTTGCTGGCTGCGGTGGCGGTGTCCACGGGCTGCTCGGTGGCCTTCAGCGTGACACCCTTTGCCTTCAGCTCGTGAACGATGTCCTGGAGGTCCTTGAGGGAGCGTGCCAACCGGTCGATGCGGGTGATGACGAGCGTGTCGCCTGCTCGCAGGAACTGCAGCAAGATGTCGAGCTCGGAGCGGCCTTCGCGGGAGGTGCCGGTTTTCTTCTCCGCCCGGATCACCTGGCAACCGGCTGCTCGCAGAGCGGACTCCTGCAGCGAGAGGTTCTGGTCCGTCGTGGAGACACGGGCATACCCATAGGAGGTCATGAAAAAGCCAGTCTGTACGATTTGAGTTCAGACCCACGCACATTGACGTCCGAAAATACTGAAAGCAATCCTAGTCGGACGCACAACGGTGTCCGAAGCAGATGGCCTTCTACGGTATACCCATTGCGCCTTTCTCCGCGACACGTGCTTGACGCAACGTCGTGAAGAATTTCAGTAGCTTGCCGGCGCGGCCAAGGTTCTTCATCAACCCTCGATATACAGTCCAAGGCCTCCAAGCTGTTCGAACAACCGCCACAATCTGAGAAGCCGGCTTCCGGTGCCCCGAAGCTTGCAACCTCACGGATCACGGCTGCCGGAGGCACGAGCCCTGCCGACACGCCAGACTTTCCCGCAGCGATCCACAGCGAAGCTGTGGCGCAGCCCTCGCTGGACGCTGAACGGTCAGAAGGCTCGGTGCGCGATGCGTCGCGGGCTCTCTGGCACGCTGTCCGGCACAAAGGTGAGGTGACCGCTCGACACGCCTGGAGGTGGGTTGCCCATCGAGCACGGGTGCAGCTTGCAGCCACCGGATCCCATATTGCGATGCGAGCGCGCACGCTGGCGGATCGCGGGTTCTCCGCAGCTGCATCGAGGCTCGCGGTCAATAGAAGGTCAGCGGTTTCCGCCTCATCCCTCCAAACGCGATGGCACCGCATGCGAACCGCGGGGGCGCGTGGCGTGCGGGTGATCCGTTTCGGCTGGCGGCTCACCCTCTGGTCGCTCGGTCTGCTCCTGGTCGGAGGGGGCGCCATGGCTTTCGCGATGTGGATGACCATGCGGGATCTGCCTCTGGCCGATGTCCTGCCGCCCTTGCCCGAGCCGACGATTGCCGTGCAGCTTGCGAATGGGGAAACGCTGACTTCGCAGGGCGCCTATCGCGCCCCCTATGTCGCCCTGGACGAGATGCCCCCGCATCTGGGTGAGGCCGTGCTCGCCATCGAGGATCGGCGCTTCCTCGAGCATACCGGTGTCGATCTGCGCGCAATCGCACGCGCCCTGCTGCGCAACACCCGAGCAGGCGACGTCGTGCAGGGCGGCAGCACCATCTCCCAGCAGCTGGTGAAGGTCCTTTATCTGAAGCCGGAGCGCACCTATGCGCGGAAGCTTCAGGAGGCCGTTCTGGCAGGGATGCTGGAGCGGCAACTGGGCAAGGAGCGCATCCTCGAGCTTTACCTCAATGCGGTCTACCTCGGTTCGGGCGCTCATGGGATGCCGGCAGCGGCCCATACCTATTTCGACAAGGACGTCGGCGAGCTGAGCCTGCCCGAGGCCGCCCTGCTTGCCGCATCGATCCAGCTGCCCTCGCAGGTGAACCCCCTTTCGAACCTGGCCGCGGCCCGGGAGCGGGCAACACTGGTCCTGAGGCTCATGGTGGAGCAGGGCCGCATCGACGCAGCTACGCGCGACCAGGCGGTGAAGGGTCTGGCGGCCCTTGAACCCAAACCGCTGCCCAGCCGTGCCGGCAGCTACTTTGCGGACTGGGTGCTCAAGGAACTGGAGACGCTCAAGGGACAATCCGGCGGGGGCCTGTCAGCCACGGCCAGCCTCAATCCGCGGCTCCAGGCCAGCGCCGAGCGGATCGTCCGTGAGGTCATGGCCGAACGCGGGGCGGCAGCGGGGGCCACACAAGCGGCCCTTGTAATCATGACCCCGGACGGGCGGGTGCGCGCCATGGTCGGGGGGCTCGACTACAAGGCCAGCCAGTTCAACCGTGCCGCCGATGCGAAGCGTCAGCCAGGCTCTACCTTCAAGCTGTTCGTCTACATGGCGGCGCTGGCCATGGGTGCCCAGCCGGACACCCGGATCTCGGACGACCCCATCACCATCGGCGACTGGAAGCCCGAGAACTTCGACCGAAGGAGCCATGGCACCGTCACGTTGCGCCAGGCCTTCGCCCATTCCTACAATCTCGCTACTGTCCGGCTGGCCCAGGAGGTCGGCATCGGGAAGGTGGCCGAAGTGGCACGAATGTTCGGGATCGAGGCCGAACTCCGGCCGACACCCTCGCTGGCACTGGGCACCTCGGAGGTGACCCTGCTCGACATGACCGAAGCCTTCGCCGGATTGCTCCGGGGCCGTGTCCCGGTCCGGGCCACCGGCATCGAGACGCTGCGGCTGAGCGAAAGCAGCGATGCCCTGAGCATCACCGCGATCAACGAGCGCGAGCAGATGAGCCTCAGCCGGACGCAGGGGTCCATGCTCGCGCTGTTGCGTGCGGCCGTCGAGGAGGGGACGGGACGTGCTGCCGCGATCGAGGGGCTCGATATCCTGGGCAAGACCGGAACGAGCCAGGACAGCCGCGATGCGTGGTTCATCGGCCTTGTGCGCGGGCGCGGACTCATCGTCGGCGTCTGGGTTGGAAATGACGACAACTCGCCCATGGACCGCGTCACCGGAGGCAGTCTTCCGGCAGAGATCTTCCGGCGGACCGTCACCGCAGCCCTGGAAGGTACACCTGCCCCGCAGGCCGCTCAGGTGCAGCGCACGGCACCAGACATGGCCGAACGCGCACAGTGCGATCTGCGCGCCTGTTCGGCGGCCTATCGGTCGTTTCGTGCGTCAGACTGTACCTTTCAGCCCTATTCCGGGCCGCGTCGGCTGTGCACGCGCTGATACCGGAAGCCCTGACCACGCTTGACCGCAGTCGGCCCGATCAATCAGGACTCCTGGCCAGATCGCAGGAAAGCGCGGGGCCCTGGACCTACTTTTCCGAGACCTTCGGCCTCCACGTTCAGACCGGTGCTGGCGTTGAGATCAGCGCACGAGCACCGCGCCCCTGGGCACCTTCACATTGCAGGACGTGGGGGGCGGCTGGTGGCCCGGTGGGCGGTCCGGATACCAGATCCGGCAGGAGCCGGGGGGCGGGCGGTGCCCCTTCGGGACCTTCAGTCCGGCTCGCTTGCCCTCTTTGCGGTCACGATCCTTCGCGCGACCTTCGCGTTGGTTTCTCTCTTCCTGGCGAGCCCCGACGTTTCGATCCAGGACTTGAGAAACCCCCGCCGCACGCGCGATGGATTGCAACAGCTCGTAGCTCTTGGGATCAAGTTCCGCGATCATGCCAGCGGGCTCAGCAGGGCGCGCGCTCGAGGACCGCGACACGTCCGAAGGGCCGCCCCCATCGGGCAACTTGGCCCCCTGCCCCTCCGCGAGATGGCTGAGAACAGGTTCCTGCGGTTGCGCAGGGGACATCCTTGTTCCGGTATCCGGCTCGACGTCGACCGTCGTCACGGTGCCCGTAGGAGCCGGAAGCGGTGAAGGCTCCCCGCCGGCAACTTCGTCCTGCAATGGCGTTCCCGGCGGGCTGCAATCCATCAGTGCAGCCTCGAGGCTTCCCGCTTCCAGGGTGGTGCAGTCGGGCGATTGCCAGGATCGTGCGTCCTGAGCCTCGGCCCAGGCTGCAAAGGCGAGCGTGGCAGTCCCACAGAGTATGGCCAGGCGCATGAAGCGGTCTCCGGGAAAGCTCAGAACGAACACGACCTTGGAGCAGCAGTTCCCGAATAGCTGCGTGGGTCACGACCCTTTGAGGCCGAACCCATGCGGGGCAATTATCTTGGACGTTAATGGGATCTTCCGGCCATCTCCTCACCCGGGTCCTATCAGTCGAAAGGCTGGTTCAGAGTCTGGACACCAGCAAGCTGCACTGTCCGGCTGGGGGCTGTAAGCGATCTAGCTGACGGCGGGCATCGGCGTGATGGCTACGTTGGCGCTTTTCCTGCTCAGGCGGAGTCGAGTCTGCGGGCAGCCAACCAGCTGCACAGCGCCATTGCCCCTGCAGTGGCGAGGCAGAGCGGCAGCCCGCCCAGCTGGAAGCTGACGCCCGACAGAAGCGTCCCGATCAGCCGCCCCGCGGCATTCGCCATGTAGTAGAAGCCGACGTCCCGGGTGATCCGCTCGGCCGCCCCGAAGGCGAGGATCAGGTAGGAATGGACCGAGGAGTTCACCGCGAAGACGAAGCCGAAGAGCAGCAGGCCGAGGACCAGCGTGACCGTTAGCCAGGGCGCCGGGCCGCCCGCAACCAGTGCCACCGCCGCCAGGGCAAAGGGGATCGGCACCAGCAGGCCTGACCAGCGGATTGCCTTGGCCGTGGTCGCGGCCTCGGACTGGCGCTTGCCCCCGAGAATGCGCGGGGCCGCGGCCTGCACCGCGCCATAAAGGATGATCCAGAGCGCCATGAAGCCGCCGACGAGGAAGAAGGCTGCGCGCCGGCCCTCGGGCGTGCCGTCCGACAGAACGGCCTGGAAATAGACCGGAATGCCGACCACGAACCACACGTCGCGAGCGCCGAACAGGAACATCCGGGCCAGCGAGAGCCGGTTCACGCGGGGGTCTTTCGATCGCCAGCCGCTCCAGGCCTCGGAGGATTTCATCCGGCCCGGCAGGCCGGGCGGCAGGAACAGGACCACCGCGATCAGGATCAGGGTCAATCCCGCTGCCATGCCCCAGACCGCGGCCTGGAACCCGGCCAGTGCCAGTAGCGCGGCGCCGAGAAAGAAGCCCAGCCCCTTCACGGCGTTCTTCGAGCCGGTCAGCGCCGCGACCCAGCGGAAGAGGCCGCCGTCTTCTGCCGGGGCGAGCAGCTTGACGGCCGATTTCGAAGACATCTTGGCCAGATCCTTGGCCACCCCCGACACCCCCTGCACCGCCATCACGAAGGCGACCGAGGCGGGGATGCTCCAGGCCGGATCAAGCTGGCCCAGTGCCACCAGCGCCCCGACCTGCAGCACAAGTCCGCCATAAAGGGTGGCGGCCAGCCCGAACCGGGCCGCCAACCATCCGGCCCCGAGATTGGTGACGATCCCCGCCACCTCGTAGAGCAGGAACAGCCAGGCCAGTTGCACCGGCGTGAAGCCAAGCGTGTTGAAATGCAGCAGCACCAGCATCCTGAGCGCGCCGTCCGACAGCATGAACGCCCAGTAGGCGGCGGTCACCGCGGCATAGGCACGCAGCGGGTTGGCGGCGGCAAGGGTGTTCACAATGTGGCCTTCACGCTCTGCGCGACCATGCGCGCGATGTCGCCAAGACGGCAGGCGTAACCCCATTCGTTGTCATACCAGGCGTAGATCTTCACCTGGGTGCCGTTCACCACCATGGTCGAGGGGCCGTCCACGATCGCCGAGCGGGGATCGTTGGTGAAGTCCGACGAGACCAGCGGCCGCGCCTCATAGCCGAGGATGCCCTTCAGCGGGCCCTCGGCGGCGGCCCGGAACAGGGCATTGACCTCCTCGGCCGTGGTCGGACGCTCGACCTCGAAGACGCAGTCGGTCAGCGAGGCGTTGAGCAGCGGCACCCGCACGGCGTGGCCATTCAGCCTGCCTTTGAGTTCCGGATAGATCAGCGTGATCGCCGTGGCGCTGCCCGTCGTGGTCGGGATCAGGTTCAGCAGCGCCGAGCGGGCCCGGCGCATGTCCCTGGCCGGGCGATCCACGATTGTCTGGGTGTTCGTCACGTCATGGATGGTGGTGATCGAGCCGTGGCGGATGCCGATGGCCTCGTGGATCACCTTGACCACCGGGGCGAGGCAGTTCGTCGTGCAGGAGGCCGCGGTGATGAGGTCATGCACGGCCGGATCGTAGAGGTCATGGTTCACCCCATAGACGAGGTTCAGCGCGCCGCCATCCTTGACGGGGGCACTGACCACGACCTTCTTCACCCCGGCCGCGTAGTAGGGCGCGACCCTGGCCGCGGTCTTGAAGACCCCAGTGCAGTCGATCACCAAATCGACGCCCAGGTCCCCCAGCGGCAGGGCCTCGATGGTCTTCTCATGGGTCAGGCGAATGTGGGTCCCGTTGAGCACCAGGGCGTCGTTCTCATGGGAAACAGGGGTGCGCCAGCGGCCATGAACGCTGTCGAACTCCATTAGTAGGGCGTGCTGTTCGGCGTCGCCGGCGGGGTCGTTCAGCAGTACGATCTCGCCACCTGCGCCACTGTCGATCAGGTCCCGCAGGACGAGCTTTCCGATCCGGCCCAAGCCGTTCAGGGCAATCCGGGTCATCCGCTCAACCCTCCACGTGGTTCAGGGTGTCCGAGCCGATCTGATCCACACGCGTCTGCAGTGCGAGCCGGTCCAGCGAGGCGATGGGCAGTTCCACGAAAGCCTCGATCCGGCGGCACAGCGCGCCATAGGTCCGGGAAAAGGCAAGCGCCTTCTCGGCATTCGTGCCGGTCGCCTTCACCGGATCAGGCAGGCCCCAGTGACCGGTGATCGGCTGCCCCGGCCAAGGCGGGCATTCCTCGGCCGCCGCGGTGTCGCAAACGGTGAAGACGAAATCCATCACCGGAGCGCCGGGCTCCTGAAACTCGGAAATATGCTTTGATCGCAGCCGCGAGATGTCGTGACCGTTGCGGGTCAGCACCTCCAAGGCGAAGGGATTGAGCTGGCTTCCCGGCCGCGTTCCGGCCGAACAGGCGTTAAACCTGCTCTTGCCGAGATCGCGCAAGAGCGCCTCGGCAAAGATCGAGCGGGCGGAGTTGCCCGAACAGATGAACAACACGTTGTAGCCGGTATCGCGCATGGGCGGGGTCTCCTTGCGGGCAGGAAGAAGCGGCGGCATGAGGTCCGGCCGGGCGCGCCCCACGTGGAGGGCCAGGTAGCCGATCAGCCCCTCGGTCGCGTCGAGATCCACATAATAGAACAGCGATCGTCCTTGCCGCTCGACCTGCACCAGCCCCGAGGCCACAAGGTCAGAGAGATGGTGAGAGAGCGTGTTCGGCTTCAGCTTCAGTGCCTGCGCGATCTCGGTCGGACGCACGCCGCGCGGGGCGAAGCGCATCAGCAGCCGAAAGACGGCTAGGCGCCCGGGATGGCCGAGGGTAGAAAAGGCGAGCGTGGCGCGATTAGATTCCATTATTCCTATATCTAGGAATCATAATTCTCTGTCCAGTGTTTTCCTGTTATTCGTTGGCGATAATCCTGTTGATTTCCACCCGGAACTGACCCGGGTAGGGGCGTAATTTCCACTGAGAACTGACCCATGTGAACCTTCCCCAAAGCGGAGCGCGGCGGGGGTAATGGAGTGATCCACATGGGACTTTTGAACATCATCCGACGCATGGCGTTGCGGGAGAAGCTGCCGATCCGGGAGATCGCACGGCGGACCGGCCTGTCGCGCAACACCATCAGGAAGTATCTGAGCGCTGGGACCATCGAGCCGAGGTTCGCGACGCCTGATCGGCCGAGCAAGCTCGATCCGTTTTCCGAGAAGCTGGCGGCGTGGCTGAAGACGGAAGCCGGCAAGTCACGCAAGCAGCGCCGGACGCTGAAGCAACTCCATGCCGACCTCGTGGCGCTCGGCTTCACCGGCTCCTACGGCCGGGTCGCGGCCTTGTCGCGGCCTTCGCCCGGCAATGGCGGATGGACCGGCAGCGCGAGCAGCAGACGACGGGCCGCGGCACCTTCGTCCCCTTGGTCTTTCGTCCGGGCGAGGCGTTCCAGTTCGATTGGAGCGAGGACTACGCGGTTCTGGGCGGGGAGCGCACGAAGCTTCAGGTCGCCCACATCAAGCTGGCACACAGCCGGGCCTTCCTGGTTCGGGCCTATCTGCTGCAAACCCACGAGATGCTGTTCGATGCCCATTGGCACGGGTTCCGCGTCTTTGGCGGCGTGCCGGGTCGCGGCATCTACGATAACATGAAGACAGCGGTTGACCGCGTTGGCCGCGGCAAGGAACGGCAGGTCAACATCCGCTTCCTCGCCATGACCAACCACTATGTCTTCGAGCCGGAGTTCTGCAATCCTGCCGCGGGATGGGAGAAGGGACAGGTCGAGAAGAACGTTCAGGATGCCCGGCCTCGTTTGTGGCAGCCGATGCCGAACTTTCCTGACCTGGCGGCGCTGAACGCCTGGCTGGAACGGCGCTGCCTGGAGTTGTGGCGCGAGATCCCGCACGGGGTTCTGCCCGGAACCGTCGCCGACGCCTGGGCCGAAGAACAGGCCGCGCTGATGCCGCTGCCGCCTGCCTTCGACGGCTTCGTCGAGCGGAGCAAGCGTGTCTCACCCACCTGCCTGATCAGCTTCGAGCGCAACCGCTACAGCGTGCCGGCGTCCTTTGCCAACCGTCCTGTCAGCCTCAGGGTCTACCCGGATCGGCTGGTGGTTGCCGCCGAGGGACAGATCCTGTGCGAACATGGGCGGGTGATCCAGCGGTCCCATCACCTGCCGCCTCGCACGATCTATGACTGGCGGCATTATCTGGCCGTCATCCAGCGCAAGCCGGGTGCCCTCAGGAACGGTGCGCCCTTCGCGGAACTGCCCGCGGCCTTCCGACAGTTGCAGGACCAGATGCTGCGACGACCCGGTGGCGATCGCGAGATGGTCGATATCCTGGCGCTGGTCCTGCAGCATGATGAACAGGCTGTGCTGGTTGCTGTGGAAATGGCCCTGGCCGAAGGCGTCGCGACCAAGACCCATGTGTTGAATCTCCTGCACAGGCTGATCGATGGCAAGACGACCGGCGGCCCGAACATCGACACACCGGAGGCGCTGATCCTGCGCCATGAGCCGAAGGCCAATGTCGAACGCTATGACGACCTGCGGGCGCAGATCGGAGACCGCCATGCGTCATGATCCCGCCAGCGGCGCCATCGTCATCATGCTCCGCAGCCTGAAGATGCACGGCATGGCCCAGGCCGTCACCGACCTGATCGAACAGGGGGCGCCGGCATTCGAGACAGCCGTGCCGATCCTGTCCCAGCTGCTGAAGGCCGAACTGGCGGAACGCGAAGTGCGCTCCATTGCCTATCACATGAAGGCCGCGCGCTTCCCGGCCTACAAGGATCTCTCGGGCTTCGACTTCGCTGCCAGCGAGATCAACGAGGTCACGGTGCGCCAGCTCCACCGCTGCGAGTTCATCGACGGCGCGCAGAATGTCGTGCTGATCGGCGGGCCGGGCACCGGCAAGACCCATGTCGCAACCGCCCTGGGCATCCAGGCCATCGAACACCACCGCCGGAAGGTCCGCTTCTTCTCCACCATCGAACTCGTCAATGCCCTCGAGCAGGAGAAAACCAAGGGCAAGGCGGGCCAGATCGCGGAGGGATTGACCCGGCTCGATCTCGTGATCCTGGACGAACTGGGCTACTTGCCGTTCAGCGCTTCAGGCGGTGCGCTGCTCTTCCACCTTCTGAGCAAGCTCTATGAGCGCACCAGCGTTGTCATCACCACCAACCTGAGCTTCAGCGAATGGGCCACCGTCTTCGGCGATGCCAAAATGACCACCGCGCTGCTCGATCGCCTCACCCACCGCTGCCACATCCTGGAGACCGGAAACGACAGCTTCCGCTTCAAGGCAAGCTCAGCCGCAGCAGCCAGGAAAACCAAGGAGGCCGGCCATGCCTTGACCCAAGCCTAACCCACGAAACATAACCTGAGGGTGGGTCAGTTCTCGATGGAAAACCCGGGTCAGTTCCGAGTGGAAATCAACATCTCAGCGACAAAGAAGGTCCGCATCACCCGGCGTCCAGCGCGTCGAGGCACCGACGCGCCCTGTCTGTCTGAGCGGAAAGGAAGGGCGGCCGGTGCCGCCCCCCAAAGAGCCTCACAGCCCCATACAGTTCGCGTAATAGGTCACGGTCGCCGGCCAGTCCGAGAAGATGCCCTTGACGCCCACTTCCTGCGCCAGCGTGTCCACCATCTCGTAGATCGCGCCGTCGTCCTGCGCCACCGAGGCGACCGAGCCGTAATACCAACCGCCGCCGTTCTCCGGGGTGATCGGGCCGGACCGTTCCAGCGACCAGCCGATCAGGTCCATGCCGGCGGCCTTGACCGCCTTGGCGAACTCGGAGGCGACCATGTCGCCGTTCGGGCCCGGCACGATCATCATCGTCAATGCGGGTGCGATTGTCCTGATGCCCTTGTCGGCCAGCGGCTGCGGCGCATACATGCCCCAGGTCTCGGGGTTCTGGTTATCGAAGCCCTCGACCAGATCGGGATCCACCAGATAGGCGGCAGTCGCGGCGAACTCCGGCTCGTTGGCCAACCAGTAATCGATGTGCCCGATCTCGAAGCTTTGCAGGATCACGTCCTCGGGCGGGATGCCGGCGGCCTTGTATTCATCGACGATGGCCTGCGCGTAGTCGTCGTTGCCATAGCCCTCGAAGGGCATCTCTTCCACCGCCGCCTTCAGTTCAGGCGTGAACTTCGCACCGAGTGCCTTGAACAGCTGAATCGACTCGGCATGCGTCATCAGATGCGCACCGTTCGTGTAGAGGTCGGTGCGCCAGGTGGCGTTGCCGCCCATGTAGTCCTCAACGGTGGTGGCGGTTGGGTCCGACGAATCCATCTTGGGCTTCAGCGTGCGGAACTCGGCCAAGGTGATGTCCGAGGTGCGGCACTCTGCATTGGCCGGTTGGCCGTTCGCGGCGGGGGTGAAGGGCACGGTGCATTTGTCGGCCAAGGGCGTCGCGAGGATGTTCGTCGTGGTGTGCAGATCGTTCTGCGCGTGACGGCAGACCAACTGCTTGTCGCCGGTGAAGGCCACGTCGCATTCCAGCACGCCCGCACCCATCACGGCGGCGGCGAGGTTGGATTCCACCGTGTGTTCGGGAAACTGCAGTGGCGCCCCCCGGTGGCCGATCGAGAACTCGGACACCGTGGGCGTCTGGCCCACGCAGGACATCAGCTTGTCCTTCAGCGCGCCCGCTGGAAGCTTGTCGATCAGGTAGAAGGGACGGGGCCCGTAGGTGACGGCCGGCCGGGTCGCGCCCGCGAAGTCATAGGCGGCCGCCCCGGCGGCCGCTGGGGCGGGCGCGGCCTGTGCCGCCGCCATGGCCGGAGCCAGTGCGACCAGCGCGACGCTGCGAAGAAGGGAAAGGGACATCGGATGCTCCGTCATGAGGTGGACCGGCGGCTGTCAGGCGAGGCGCATGATGAACCTTTCACGGGTCCGCGAAAGGCTGATGACATCGCATGTGTTCGGGAAGTGGTTCGAAGGCGGGTTGCTTTCCGCATGACTCCTCCGTGTCGCCCAGCCGATCGGACGGTGACATCCTGGGCATCGAATGTCCGCTTCCTGTCGCTATGCCGGCGCGGTCTGACTGGTGAGATCGGGGCCAACCCGCCGCTGAGCGGCAGCGGCAGGTCCGTGATCTCTTGAGCGTCTCTATCGCACGCCCTGATGGAGTCGGCTCCTGACCGTTTGGAACCGGCGCCGGCAGGGGCACCGCGGCGGCACGCGCTGGATGGCGAAGCCGGGCAAATCCCGGCTACGCCCTCTGTCTCCGGCGTCATGCGTCGCCGATGCGGCCGCCGCCTCGGCGGGTGATTGCGACGACGGCCGGACGAACCGGCATCGCGTCGTCGAAGTCGGGCCAGCGGGTCGAGAGATCCTCGTAGTAGGATGGGCGCCCGTGGCCCTTCCAGTCCTCGCCGCCGTCGCCCGGATGCTGGACCGCGACGAAGAAAGTCGTCATGTCCTCGGTCGGGCAAGGCCCGCAAAGCTCGGCCCCGACCGGGACGCGGTAGAACAGCCGCGAGGTGCCGCGGGCGTCGCCTTCGGTGTCCACGGCCCACAGCCCGTCCGTGCGACCGGTGTCGGAGGGCGAGTTCCCGTCGGTCGAGACCCACAGGCGGCCCTGAGCGTCGATCGCGGCGTTGTCGGGCATGCCGAACCACCCGTTCTCGGTTGTTTCGGTCGAGAACGTCGCACCGACCTCGGCGATCGAGGGGTCGCCGCACTGTAGCAGGACCTCCCACCGGCCAGTGGTGGCGGTGAAGTCCTGCCCCTCCTCGATGATCTCGATGATATGGCCGAAGGCGTTCTTCACGCGCGGGTTGGCGGCGTTCGGCTCCTCGCGCTTCGTGTTGTTGGTCAGCATCACATAAGCGCGGCCATTGGCGGGGTTCGGCTGGATGTCCTCGGGACGGTCCATCGGCGTCGCTTCCAGCAGGTCGGCGGCGCGGCGGGTCTCGATCAGCACGTCGGCCTGGGACTCGAAACCGTTCGCGGCCGTCAGCGGGCCCTGGCCGTGGACCAGCGGCAGCCATTCCATCGAGCCGTCTTCGGTAAAGCGCGCGACATAGAGCGTGCCCTCGTCCAGCAGGTCCATGTTGGCGGCGCGGTCGTCGGGGTTGTATTGGCCCGCGGTCACGAACTTGTAGACGTAGTCGAAACGCTCGTCGTCGCCCAGGTAGAAGACTACGCGGCCATCCTCGGCCACGACGCTCTCGGCGCCCTCGTGCTTGAAGCGGCCCAGAGCGGTGCGCTTCTTCGGCACCGAGTTCGGGTCCATCACATCGACCTCGACGATCCAGCCGAAGCGGTTGGGCTCGCTCGGCTGCTTCGAGACGTCGAAGCGGTCGTGGAACCTGCCCCAGGCATAGGTGGCCTCGGGGATGCCCAGGCGCTCGTAGTTGGCGGCCTCGCGGTGGCCTTCGGGCAGTTCGCCCAGGAAATAGCCGTGGATGTTCTCCTCGGCCATGATGTAGGTGCCCCAGGGCGTGATGCCGCCGGCGCAGTTGTTGATGGTGCCGAGGACCTTGGTGCCGGTCGGATCGTCCGGCGTCTGCATGCGGGCATGGCCGGCTGCTGGGCCGCGGATCTCCATCGGCGTCTCGGCGGTGATGCGGCGGTTCATCGCGCCGTCCAGGACAACCTCCCACTTGCCGGCGTCGTTCCTGCGGATCTCGACGATGGTGCCTCCATGGGCAGCCATGTCGATGTCGACGCGCGCCTCGTCCGCCTCGGAGACGGTGATCTCGCCCTCCTTCACCGTGACGATGCCGGGGAACATCAGGTGTTCGTTGGTGTACTCGTGGTTGACGCAGAGCAGGCCATGGTCGGTGCTGCCTTCCAGCGGCACGAAGCCCACGAAGTCGTTGTTGTAGCCAAACTGCCGGCGCTGCGCCTCGGCCGTCTGGGCCTTGGGGTCGAATTCCGGCGCATCGGCGAACAGCCTGTCGCCCCAGCGCAGCAGGACGTCGGCATTGTAGCCCTCGGCCACGTGGTGGTTCGCGTCTACACCAGCCTCGACCTCGGGGAAGGCGAAGGCCGACGCGCTCTGCGCCTTCGCTTCCGACGCAGCCATCATCGCCATCGGGCTGACGGTGGCGGCGATTGCTGCCGTCGCCAGCGAGCCCTTCAGGAACCCGCGCCGGGAAAAGCGGGCGGCGATGATCTCGCCCATGGTGCGGTTCGCGGTCGGGTTGGTGCCCGGGCCGTCGGCGTCCTCAAGCTGTGTGGTGCGGAAGGGGGTCTGGTTCGTCATCGCTGTCTCCTGCGTGAGCGCCTGCGGGCGCACTCCGTGGCATCATGCGGGGCTCCGCGTGCGGACGGCTTAGGAGCCGATCCTGACGATTACGTGACAGGTCCTGCGGAGAGCGGCATCAAATCGTGGGATCAAACACCTTGTGTGTCTCGACCCTGCTATAGATGCCCCATCACCGGTCCCGGCCAGGACCGGTGATGGGGTGGGATACAGCGCCAAACACCTTGTGGCATGACCACGCTCTCTAGCGGGCTGATCTCGCCTCTCTTCACCGTCTCGAACAGTTGACGGCGGCCCGTTCCCCCGGGACCGCGAAGCATAAGGAAGAGAGAGCGAGATGACAGCAGCGGCGACGCTGGTCGGGATGGCTGTCTCCCGCGACTGGCTCGATGGCTTCTGTCTGCCGTGTGGCCGCCGGTTCAGGCTCCCGAACTCGCCGGAAGGCCATACGCACTTGGCCGAGATCATCCAGGATCTGCCCGCGCCTTCAAGGATCGGCTTCGAGGGCTGTGAGAATCGGAAATCGATCCAGTGAGTCGATTTCCCGAACAGCGGTGGTCAGGAATGGGCACTCTGGACGCGGCTTGTCACGGCCGGGAAAGACGCCGTGCAGTCGTCCCCGGCCCAGATCAAGGCTTTCGCTTTTTCCAGAGGGAAGCGTGCAAAAACCGACCCGATCGATGCCGAGCTCATTGCCCGGTTCATGGCCTTCCGCCCCGAGGCCGGGCGAAGCCTGCCAGGCGAGAAGCTGCGGGTTCTCAGAGCCTTGACGACACGCAGGGCCCAGATCGGCGCACGAGCAAGACAGGGTATCGCCGCAGACCTGGAGGCCATGGACGCCGATCTCAGGACCATGCTCGAGGCCCAGATCCGTGAGCTTGAGCTGCGGATCGCCGGCATCCTCGCGCAGGAGAAGGATCTTGCGGCCAAGGCGGATCTGCTCCGCCCCATTCCCGGAATCGGACCGGTTTCCGCGGCCATGCTGCTGGCCGAGATGCCGGAACTCGGTCGCATGACGGCAGGCGAGGCGGCCTCGATGACCGGCCTAGCCCCCGTGCCCCATGACAGCGGCGCAATGCGTGGCCGCCGCATGATCGCGGGAGGGCGGCGCGCCTTGCGGCACGTGCTGTTCCAGGCCGCACTCGCGGCCGCATGCCACAACCCGCTTCTGAAGTCCGCCGCCAAACGCCTCAAGGAAAAGGGCAAGCCGCACAAGCTGGTCATCATCGCGATCGCCCGGCGGCTGGTCACCTGGTCTTGCCCCCGTTTCGCCGGACACTCAGGCGGTTGCGGTTTGAGCTGCGATGAACTCGCGTGGCGAGCGCATCTTCAACCCTGAGTGCGGGTGGTTGTTGTTGTAGTCCTCGATCCAGCCTCCGATCAATCCGAGGACGGTCTGGGCATCGGGCAGCGGCGTCACCTGGACGTAGTCGCGCTTCAGCGTCTTTACGAAAGCCTCCGAGATGCCGTTGCTTTGCGGGCTCTGGATTGGGGTGAAGCAGGGTTTCAGCCCGAGCTGGCGGGCGAATACCTGCGTGTCCCTGGCGATGTAAGGGGAGCCGTTGTCGGACAGCATCTCAATCACCGAGGGCGCGCGGTATGTGCCGAAGCGGCGTTCGACGGCTTCGAGCATGATGTCACGGATGTCGGACCCGCTGATCCCGGCATTCACGACGGCGCGCCAGGCGATGACCTCACGGTCGTGGGCGTCGATGATGAAGGCGCCGCGGAGGATGTCGCCGTTCCAGCAGGTGAACTCGAACCCGTCCGAGCACCAGCGCAGGTTCGAGCGCATCACGATGACCTTGCCGTCGTGAACATGTTCGGGCCGCTCGGAATACTTCCGCGCCAGCAGCAGCTTGTGAGCCTTCATGATCCGGTAGATCCGCTTGTGATTGGCTGGTGCCAGCCCCTCCGATCGAAGCTGCCGGTTCAGGATCGCGGTGATCCGCCGGTAGCCATAGGTCGGCCGCGCCGCAACCAGCGCCGTGATCTTCGGCACCACCGCCGCGTCCTGCGCCTTGTGATAGCGCCGACGCGGCTTCGTCCTGCCTTGCAGCCGGTCGACCAGGTTGGAACGGGCCACATCCAGGGTGTCGGCCACGACCTTCACTGGAAATCGTCCCTGAGCGGCGACCGCGCCAGCAAGGTCGGTTTTTTTGAGCGTGCCTTGTCCAGGGCCTCGCGCAGGATCTCGGCCTCCAGGGTCTTGCGGCCAAGCTGGCGTTCAAGCTCCCGGATACGGTCCTCCAACTGCCGGACGACCCTGTTGCTGGTGACGTCATCATCCTCGGCCACAGCGACACTCCCTCCTTCGAGCATCAGGCGACGCCAACGATAGAGCAGGTTCGGCGCAACGCCATTGCGGCGGGCCACCACCGAGATGCTGGCTCTTTCGTCCAGCGTCTCCTCGACAATGCGGAGCTTCTCGGCCGCGCTCCAGCGGCGACGGCGACCGCCGTCGGTGATGATCTCGATCTCAGACATAAGCACGTGCTCAGGCATATGCCTAAGCCTCCATGGTCATGCCTGAGTGTCCGGTCGAAACGGGGGCCAGTTCATCACCATCGCGAATGCAGTCCTGAAAAGCGGCACGCCATGGCAGCATCAGCCCTGCGCATAGACACAGTTGCTAGCGGGCGACGAGTTCCTCTTGGCCGTCACTGCTCAAAACCTGCGACGGCTCCACTCGCAGCCTGGCTGCGCCGCCCCCGACGAGTGCTCCAGCCCCAGCCTGACCGAGCCGGAAGCCTTGGAACGGCAGCCTGACCCGCCAGCGGCGGGGCTGCGGGCAACCCCACCCCTCCAAGGCCCGTCAAAGCCCCTGGCCCGAGCCCCGAACCCCGCTTCGACCGGCCTTTTTCAACAGAACTTGGAGATCATGCAGCGGTCCAGTCTTCGAGGCTCAGCCCGGCGACGCGAGAGAATTCGCCGGTGTTGTTCGTCACCAGAGTCAGGCTTCGCGCCTTGGCCTGTCCGGCGATCAGCACATCATAGGGCCCGATGGGCGTGCCCTGCCGCGCAAGCTCTGCCCGGATCTCCCCTGCGGCTCGCGCGTCCTCAGGGTCGAGATCGACGATAGCCAGGTCGGCGAAGAGAAGCCGCAGGGTTTCCAGGTTGAACGCGACCTTCTGACTGCGATAGGCGCCGTACCAGAGTTCATGCGCCACGATGGAGGAAATGGCGAGCGAGCCCGGCTCGGAGGCTTCAACCCGCCTGAACAGTTCGGCGGAGCGTCGCCCGACAAGTGCAATCACAACGTTGGTGTCGAGAAGGCGTCGGATCATGAAAAGAGCTGGTCAAGGTCGGGACGCTGCTGTTCGGCGGGCTGTTCCCGGCCGCTGGTCAGGAAATCCTCGCTGAAGCCTCGCTCGACTGCTGCGTGCAGCGACGCCCAAGGCCTGTCTGTCGCCAGTTTCGGGCGCAGGATCAGGGCATCGCCCTCCCGCGAGATCTCGACCTCGCTGGCCTCAAGGCGGAAGTCCTTCGGCAGCCGGACAGCCTGGGAGTTGCCCGAGCGGAACACCTTGGCAATATGGGGCATGACCGCCTCCTGTGAGTACATCATAGTATATACACAGGAGAGATCGCCGGAACAAGGTCAGGGCTTCAGGACGCATAACCCCGCTTGCGCTTCAACTGCAGCAGAGTCTGGAAGGCGCTCTCCGCCTCACCGGGCTCCTCGTACCAGTCTGTACGGCTGCGACCTGCGGTTCCGATCCGCCCCCAGTGGCGCACCACCCCATGCTCGCCAAAAAGGCTGGTGACAAGTTCCAGGCTGTAGAAGCGTTGCATATTGCAGGCGGGGTCGATGCGGGTGAGCCGGACAGGCCCAGCAGGAGCATCGTCGGAAGCTTGTACTTCGGCGGAACCCGACGGATGCGCGGCCAGTCCCTCCAAAAGGTCGAACTGTTCTTCGCTCACGACAGGCTCCGCGCCCTTGCTCGGGGGAAGTAGGCGTAGAAGGTGGCCCGGCTCACGTTCAGCCGCTTGGCGATTTGCGCCACTGGAATGTTGGTGTCCTTGAGGAGGGCCCGTGCCATCGCAAGGTCCTCCTCGGAAAGCTTGCGGCGTCGTCCGCCCTTGCGGCCCCGAGCAGCCGCGGCCTTCAGCCCCTCGATTGTCCGCTCGCGGTTGAGATCGAGGAAGTACTCGGCGATGGTGCCCAGGAAGTTGAACATCAGCCGCCCCGTCGGGGTTTCGGTGTCCACGGCCTCGGTCAGGGATCGGAGCCTCACCCCCTGCCCTTGCAGCTTGTGGGCCGTGTCCAGCATCTCGCGCAAGCTGCGCCCCAGCCGGTCCACCTTCCAGACCACGAGCTGGTCTTCGGGCCTCAGGAACGCGAGCGCGGCCTCCAAGGCCGGACGCTTCGTGCCGGCGCGACCCGACTCCTTTTCTTCGAAGATGCGCTCGCAGCCGGCGCGCTGCAGGGCGTCTCGCTGCAGGTCCAGGTTCTGGTCGTCCGTTGACACGCGGGCGTAGCCGATCAGCATGTCAGGATAGTAGTTCAGACGGGTATGTCGGACAACTGATTTCCTGACACGGTTTTTGGACAGAAAAGAGGTACAAGGATGGGGTCTGGCCCTGCCTCCGTCGAGGTGTCCAGAATACGAGCGTTTGCTGGGCACCAATATCGTGAGGATCGGACCGGCGACGTGAAGCCCAATGTAGAGTTCCGTCCCTCACCGGACATCCGTGGCTGGTTCAGTGGATAACCGGACGCAGCTTGAAGCGACGAACATAACGTCTCACATCTACATTCAATGCTACCTTTAGGAGCGTCCCCCTAAAAGAGGGGCGCTCGAAGCATCACCCCCAAGCGGCAGAAGATTGCGCCGTTGAAGTCGGGCGCAGAAGCGGACAGAGTGGATGTAACACAGCGTGCTTCAAAGGATTAGGCCCTAATGGTTGCTACACTTGAACAGCGGAGATTTACCTCGAAGATTGAGGCAGATTTTGGCGCATTATTTTCGGCGGAAGGAATATCTGCCGACATTCGGCGCGCACGTTGCTTTACCGGCCTTGTCCTTACAACTAAGTGCGGCGCATCCTTTCTAGAGCTACCTAACTTTGTGGTAGATGGTTCTGGAGATTTGGGACTTGACGGCATCTACTACAATAAAGCCACGCGAGTTCTCTACTTCGTACAAACAAAACTACGAACAAATGCCAAGGGATTCAGTGAAGGTGAGGCCCATAAGTTTACTCAGGGCGTTAGGAAGCTATTGGCCAGCGATCTGAAGGGCGCCAACAAAAAAATCATCGGATTGAATTCGGAAATCCAGTTAGCGCTAGACGATATTAATACAAGAGTGCAGCTTTTGGTTGCATGCAGCTCAGATGCCGACTTGAGTGCATCCGTAGAAGAGATTTTGAAAGAATACTGTGAGGAGATAAACGATTTCGATGAAGTTTTCTCCTATAAATATCTTGGATTGAAGGATGTATACTCCCCAGCAAGGCTTTTCAATCGTGATGCAAGTGTAACGGCCACTATCGTATTTGATGAGGTTTGCCGCATAAAGAAGCCACAAGAATGTTTGCTAGGAATTGTCAGCGGTGAACAAATATCTGCAATGGTCGAAGCCCATGGCGATCGTCTCTTCGATCAAAATGTTCGGCTAACCCTACAGTCGAGCGAAATAAATGAAGGCATACTTGAGACTTCTAAGTCAAACCCGACCTCTTTCTTTTACTTTAATAACGGAATTACAGCTATCTGCTCTAGCATTAAGGCGCCGCCAAACGTGGCGGAACGCAAATCCTTTGAGGCTTCTGATCTTAGCATCGTAAACGGAGCGCAAACTGCGGGAATGCTCGCACGGGCAAAATTTGAAAAGACCGATTTATCTGATTTAAAAGTTACGTTTAGGCTTATTTCACTATCCGATGCCCCCGCTGGCTTTGATGAAAGCGTAACGCGTGCAAATAATTCTCAGAACTCCCTGTCCTCGCTTGATTTTGTTTCACTTGATCCAAGGCAAGAATTAATCCGAAACGAGCTTGTTTCTCGTGGGTACAATTACAACGTCAAGCGAGGAGGAGTGCGGAACCAAGGGCTGGAAACCATCGAAGTCAAGGACGCGGCAGTTGCTCTGGCGTGCAAGCGGAGCGTTAGCCTCACTGCCCAAGCTAAACGCTATGTTTCAGGACTTTGGCAGGATACTGCGTCCTCTGCATACCAGGAGATCTTTCCTGAAAACATTACTGGCGAAGAGGTTTTATCCGCTTGGCAGCTATATAGCGCATGCCAGCAAGAGATTTCCAAGAGCGGAACAACCCGAGGCTCAACGACTTCTACTGTATTGACACATGGAGAAAAATTTATTGCCCACATAGCTTTTCGAATGGCATCGAAAGTTGGAGAAGAAAAAAAAGCTGCTTGGCTGGCCAAAAATGCAGTGAAGGCGACCGTGAAAGCTTATGAACGACGTAAGCTCTCAAATCCAGCTTATGACTTTAGGAACGTAAAGCTCCTAGAAGATATGGCCGCCGAAATTCTTGCGCCGTAAGTTTTCTTTACGCGCAGCGAGGACTGAGCACGTGTGTCGAACGGGAGAAAGGTTTGCACAGGCATTTGTACAAAGTGCGGCGAACAACCGCTCTCCGTCCTTTGTGCTGACCACCACCATCCCTTGGGTGTCAGGCCACCCAAGGGCGTTTCTACTGAATGTCCAGAAAACGGTGGAAATCTGGGCATTTGCAGGTTTGAGCGGATAGCGCAACCGATGATGGACGTTCGATGGACGGCGCCTCAGTCACTTTGGCGCTGTCCTCCTGTCGCAGGACTGCTGCGACACCTTTCCGGTTGAGAGGTCGAGTCCTTGCAAGCTTACCTGCAGATGCCTGCGCAACCATTCTGGTCGCTATCGTGTTTCCGGGGATGACACGGAACGGCGTCGTGACGAACACCCGCGCAGCCACCCCGGACGTCGAGCTGCCGGACGACGAGGCCGCGCAGCTGGCCGCCCGCCCGCACGGCTACTTGCGCGACCGGGAGGACGAGGACGCGGCCCGGGTGAGCTTCGTCGAACTATTCTTCGATCTCGTCTTCGTCTTCGGCATCACGCAGCTTGCCGCCTATCTTGCGGACAACATCACCCCCGAGGGGATCGTCCGCGTAAGCGTCATGTTCGTGGCCGTATGGTGGCTGTGGATCAACACCGCTTGGGCGACGAACCGCCTCGATCCTGACCGCGCGCTCGTGCGCCTCGTGATCTTCGTGCTTCTGGGCGCGGGGCTTGTGTTCTCCACGGGCATTCCTGTGGCCTTCGAAGAACGGGCGATGGCCTTCGCCACCGCTTATGTCGGCATCCAGGTCGCGCGATCCCTGTTCATGGTCTGGGCGCTCCGTACGCATGAGGAGCACGGCGAAGCGCGCCATTTCCTTCGCGTCGGCATCTGGTTTGCGCTGTCCGGCGTGTTGTGGATCGCCGGGGCCCTTGCGGTTGCCGACGCACGCGTGGTTCTGTGGTTGCTCGCGGCGGCCACCGACCTGCTCGTGCCGTGGATAGGGTTCAGGCTGCCGGGCCTGGGCCGGTCCTCGACCCACGAATGGGACATCGAGGGCGAGCACCTGGCCGAGCGCTGCGCCCTGTTCATCATCATCGCCCTGGGCGAGTCGCTCCTCGTCACCGGGGGGCGACTCGGCGAGGCCGAGTGGAACGCGGCGGTCTGGGCCGCCTTCGGCGTGGCTGTGATGGGGTCGCTGGCGATGTGGTGGATCTACTTCGACACCGGCGCCAAGCGCGGCACCCGGGCCTTCGAGGAGGCACACGACTCCGGTCGTCTCGCCCGCTTTGCCTACACCTATGTCCACATGCCCATCGTCGCCGGGATCGTGGTGGCGGCCGTGGGCGACAAGTTCCTGCTCGCCCATCCGGGCGACCCGGCAGACTGGCCCGCAGCCTTGGCGCTGCTCGGCGGCCCGGCGCTGTTTCTGCTGGGGAACTTCCTGTTCAAGAACGCCACGAGCCGCCGCTGGCCGATCAGCCACGTCATAGGTCTGGTGCTGCTTGGCGCCGGGCTCTTTCTCGCGGGCTCAATGACGATCCTGGGCGTGGCGGCCTACGGGTTTGCGGCACTTCTCGTCGTGGCCGCGCTTGAACGGGCGCTGCTGTACTCGCGCACGGCGGACCGGCAGGGTTTGAAGTGAGGACTTGCCGGTCCGCCGTGCGCGAGACCAGCAGATCAGCGCTCTATACAATTGCGCAGGATGTTCCCTACCATTACCCGCTCGCGCTCGTCCATGCCGAGGGACCAGCGGGCCTTCACGGCAACCCAGTCAGCGACATAGCGGCAGCGCGATGCGGGCAGGGGCGGCAGCCACTCCTCCGGTCCCTTGTCGCCCTTGGCGCGGTTGGTCGCGGCGCCCACCGCGATCAAGGTCCGATTGTCCTCCAGATCGTTGGCAAAGGCCGCGCGCCGTCCTTGGCTCCAGGCATGCCCTCCCGACCGGTGCGCCTCGGCCAAGGGCACAAGATGGTCGATGTCCAGGTCGCGCGGGTTGCGCCGGATCTGCCCTGTATACGCGTCCCGCCACGCTCCACTCTGCACCGAACAGCCGCTCGCGCCCCACTTGACCGCCTTCAAGCTCTCGCTGGCCAGCACCTCATGGCGGGCACTCCGGCAGTCGCCATCAAGATCCAGCCAGTGCGGCCAGTCGTCACGCACATAGCCCGCGCGTCGTTCGGGTTCCGTGGTGATCCGATCAAGCAGTGAGAGAGCCTGAACCGCGGCGACCTGATCATTGGCCGTCGGCGGCAGCGCCTTTGCAGGACCCTCAGGTGCCCGCCAGCCGGGGAGCCTGATCCCGAAGTCGTCGAGAGTCTGTTCAAGCCAGCGCTCAACACGGAACACTACCTCCTCGGCTGACCCCGGCAGCCCCTCCCGTCGCAGGAGCGCCAAAGCTGCGACGCCCAAGAGCAGAAGGAGAAACAGGACGGCGGCGCGCCGGAGCACGTTCCTCAAGAAGCCATGACCTCGCCCCTGACGCCTCGATCGCCGCCCCGGATTGTGTCGTCTTGGCTTCACGGTCTGCTCCATCCTGAGCTGCAGGCGATGCGCTATTGCGGCTCCCTGCGCCAGAGGCTTGACCTTGCCAGGGCAGTGCGGGTGGATGGAGGTCGGCTGCCCCGATACCAGGACAGATGAGAGGCCAGGTCCAAGAAGATGCGTCCGAACAAGGCTGTTCTGCTTGTGGCCCTTTATGGGGCCACGCTGACCGAGGTGGCGGCACAAGACGAATGCCATCCGAGCTACGAGGGCGCTTGCGTCCCTATCGCAAGCGATGCCGACTGCGCCGGCGGCTCAGGCAACGGACCTGCCTATGTCACTGGCCCGGTTCGGGTCGTCGGGCCTGACGTGTATGATCTGGACCGCGACGGGGACGGTGTGGCCTGCGAGTGAACCAGGGACTGCCGGGGAGTGCTGAGCCATTCCGCCGGTGCAAAGCACATCCATCAGCCAGTCGGTCCAGGAGACGAGTTTGGCCGGACTCCTGGGTGCGAACAAATCACGGAAGAGCAGTTGAAGAACTACGATCATTGCGTCTCGTGCGGATCAAGTATCGGGCTGGATGAAATCCAGCGCGGCCTCTGCCCCCGATGCGTCACTCGGTAAGCGCGAGGCCGACGCCCTCCTGCCATTGCTGATCTGAACCGGCCATTCTCCGCGTATGCGGGTGGTGGAGGAGACCGATTTGGCAAGAGACGGCAAATTGGGCGTCTGTTTGGACGGCTCATCCGGTGGCTTGGTTTCCCGACTGGATGTGATCGAGGGGCCAAGCGGACGGCGGCAGCGCACCGAGGCGGAGCGGGCGCGGATTGCGGCTGAAAGCCTGATCTCGGGTATGCGGGTGGCGGAACTCGCCCGCAGGCACGGCACCACGCGTTGGCAGATCTACAATTGGCGCAAGAAGCTGCGGACGGGACAGTTGGTGGTGCCCGAGAGCATGGCGGGCCTGCCGATGTTTGCGGAACTGGTGGTCGAGGGCGGCGCGGCGGTTGTGCCGCAGGCCGAGGCCGCGTCCGAGTTGGAGATCGTCGTCGGCGATGTCGTGATCCGCGCCGGTGCTGACGCCAATGAGGGCCAGCTGACGCGGGCGATCCGCGCGGCTCGGGCGGCAATGTCATGATGCTCGGCCAGGGCGGACCCGTGAAGGTCTTCGTGGCGATGCGGCCGGTGGACTTCCGCAAGGGGATCGATGGCCTGGCGCTGGCGGTGCAGGAGATGTTCGGGCTCGACCCGTTCTGCGGGGCGATCTTTGTGTTCCGATCGAAACGCGCCGACCGGATCAAGCTGCTGGCCTGGGATCAGACCGGGATGGTGCTGGTTCACAAGCGGCTGGAGGGCGGGAAATTCGTCTGGCCGCAGGTGCGGGACGGGGTGATGCGGATGTCCTCCGCGCAACTCGCCGCCTTGTTCGAGGGGCTGGACTGGCGACTGGTCCGGCCGGAGCGGGCGCGTCGTCCGCTGGCAGCAGGGTGAGCGTGATGGTGCGGGAAAGCCCTGTTTTTACTGGTCATATACCGCGCTCCATGATTCACTTCACCCCATGGATGCTGCCGCTCTCGCCCGCGAAAACGCCCTGCTGAAGGCTCGCCTTGCCGAGGTTGAGGCGGTGCTCACCGAGGTGCAGGAGGCCAATCGCCGGCTGGAAGACATCGTGCGCACGGCGCAACGCGAGAAGTTCGGCAAAAGCTCCGAGAAGCTGTCGCCCGACCAGTTCAACCTGCCGCTGGAAGATGCCGAACTGGCCCAGGGCGTGCTCGAGGCGGCACAGGAAAAGGCGGAGGCCGCCCTGAGGGCTGCCAAGGGCACGCATGCGCCCCGCAAGCCCCGGCGCAACCGGGGGCATCTGCCGCCGCATCTGCCGCGGGTCGAGCGGGTGGTCGAGCCTGCCAGCATCCTGTGCCCCTGCGGCTGCGGCGAGATGGCCCGGATCGGCGAGGACGTGTCCGAGCGACTGGACGTCATCCCGGCCCGGTTCCGGGTGCTGGTGACGCGGCGCCCGAAATACGCCTGCCGGCGCTGCTCGCAGGGCATGGCGCAAGCCCATGCCCCCGAGCATGTCGTGCCCGGCGGGTTGCCCACGGAGCAGCTCATCGCCTGGATCATGGTCTCGAAGTTCGGCGACCATCTGCCGTTCTATCGCCAAGCCGGGATCTTCAAGCGGCAGGGCATCGATCTTGACCGCGGGACGCTCGGCAACTGGGTTGGCCGTGCCTGCTTCCACCTGCTGCCGATCATCCGGCACATGCAGGCCCATCTGCGCCGGGCCGATCGCATCTTCGTCGACGAGACCCGCGCGCCGGTGCTGGATCCGGGGCGCAAAACCACGAAGAGCGGCTATTTCTGGGCCGTGGTGTCCGATGATCGCGGCCATGGCGGTGTCGGTCCGCCCATCGTGCTGTTCCATTACGCCCCCGGTCGGGGCAAGGAGCATCCGCTGAACTTCCTCGCCGGGTATCGGGGCCGGTTCCTGCAATGCGATGCCTACCAGGCCTACAACGCGATGACCGAGATCGCGCGCGACAATGGTCCCTGGCGGCTGGTCTACTGCTGGACCCATGTCCGCCGCCGCTTCGTGAAACGCTTCGAGAGCGACCGCTCGCCCATCGCCGAGGAGATGTTGCGCCAGATCGCGCTGCTCTATCAGGTCGAGAAGACCGTGCGCGGCAAGGATGCGGCTGCGCGTCTCGCTGCAAGGCGCGAACATGCGGCCCCCATCATCGCCGCGCTCAAACCTTGGCTGGAGATGCAGCTGCCGCGCATCCCGCAGAAATCCCAAATGGCCGAGGACATCCGCTACGCCCTCGCGCACTGGCCCGGCCTGATCCGCTTCCTCGACGACGGCACACTCGAACTCGACACCAACCCGGTCGAGAACCAGATCCGCCCGATCGCACTTACGAGAAAAAACGCGCTATTTGCCGGCAATGAGGTCGGTGCAGAGAACTGGGCCATGCTCGCCTCGCTGGTCGCAACCTGCAAGATGTCCGGCGTGAACCCGGTCGACTACATCGCCGACACCCTTCGCGCCATCCTCGACGGTCACCCAAAAAGCGCCATCGAGGACCTCATGCCTTGGCGCATCAACCAGCCGTCAAGCATCGCCGCATAGGGCAACGATCTCGCGCTTACGTCACTCGGCAGGAGCAGCGCCGATCTCCTGGCCTCTGGACCCGGCTTTTTCTGCTTCTCCGAGGCTGATCTCACATCTCGCCAAGCCAGGACGATGGAAACGCATTTCGGCCCGTGTCACTATGACAGGAGAGGAACTCCTCGGAAATCGTCTCCTGATCAGCGAGACGACCCATCACACAGCGCGCGCGGCCGCGGCCGCAATGTGCCCGGCAAAGGCACTGACGAAGGATCGCAGGCTCGTCAGCTCCGACATGTCCGCATAGGCTCCGCTGTCTTTCGCCTCGCGCGGTGAGGCGAGGGTACAGGCAGCCGTGTACAGGTTCTCCCGCACGAGCTTCTGGCACAGCAGGTCGTAGCGCTGGAGGTAGGACGCGCCACGGAACTCCGGGAAGATCGGGTAATGCAGCGAGGTTTCCCGCTTGGCGGGACTGCGTGAAGCGGGCGCATCCTCCACCATCATGAGCCAGCCGAGAAAGGGGCGCGGGGTGTCCGCCCCGAACGCACCCTCGCGGTAGGCGGTCCAGAAATCATGGGCGCTGCCGATTGCTTCTTCGGCACGGTTGTTGGCATTGTTCCCGAACGAGGGCCCGACTTGGCTCTTCATCTCCAGGGCAGCGATGAGCCGGCCCTGGTGGATGACAAGGACGTCCCAGAGCTTGGTCGGCCGGAAATAGCCGGGCAAGGTGAGGACATGGCGCTTCTGGTGGATGTCGGCGTGACCGAGCCCGTTTGCCTTGACGAGGTCGATCAGCAGGGCCGTGAAACCATCCATGGTGGTGCCGGCCGTGACCGCGCCGCGCTCGCCGGTGTCCAGGGTCCCGGCCTCGATCTTGGCCTGGAGCGCCTTGGCCCGGTTGCCCCAGAAGGCCATGACAGCTTCACGCGCCTTGCGCTCGTAATCCGCGAGATCGAGAGCCATGCTAGGTTTTGGTGCCCCCGAGGGCGGCCTGTTCGGCGTCCGAGAGCCCATAGAGAGCAAAGACCGCCCGGTTGCAGGCCTCCGGGTCTCCCCGTTCCCCCGCAACCTTCAGCTCAGCCCTCAGGCCCTCCGGCACGTCGCTCCACAGCGGCAGGCGGATGCGCCGCAGATACTGGGCCTGAAACCGCAGGTATCCACCCCGCATCCTGGTCGAGTAAGCGGCGACGAAGAGGCGCGCGATGCCCGACAGGAGCACGGCCTGAAGGGCGCGCACGTCCCAGCTGTCGGAGGTGATGTAATAGAGGTTGTGGTGCGGGTAGAGCCGACCGTCCTCATAGACGACATGCGCCTCGCCCTTGATGTCCGGGATCAGGAGCTTGGGCGTCCAGGCGATTGAGGGCGTGATGCGGTCGATCGTGCGGTACCAGTTGGCCGGCGTCTTCTGCGCGACATGCCGGCGGGCGATCGGCTCACGCCGAGCCTCAAGGTAGCGCCTGAGCCGCGGATAGCGGGCGAGATCCACCAGCCGGCCGTCATCCTCGAACGGGTTGATGACGCCAAGACCCTGCCATTCGACGGTGCCGCCCTGAATGTCGCGGGTCATCACAAGGGGGAGCTTGCGATCCTCTTCCACGTCCAGCTCGTCATGGCGGCCGATGAAGGCGTTGTCGGCCCCGGTCGCCACGCCGATCCCGACCTTGCAGCCGGCCTCCTCAAGGGTCGGAAAGCTGGCCTCCAGCCGGCGGACAAGCGCGAGCTGGTCGGAGTCGTCCAGGATCCAAGGCTCCGCGCCGGCGGTGACGCGGGCGATCTCGCGCACCCCACGCGCAGGATCGGGGGCGGCGCCCGTCAGCTCGGCCGCGAGGTCCCCGAGGCTCTCCCGGTCGATCTCGGGACGGTGCGCGATGCGGGTGGGACCGGGCGCTTCGCGGGCAATGATCGTGATGGCCGGATAGGCCACCACGTCTGTGTGGAAGGCGGGCGTGTTCACCATGTCCACATAGGTGCGCAGGTGGAAACCATTGGCTACAAAGGCGCGCAAGGGACCGCCGTAGCGGTTTTTAATCCATCGGTCCGAGCAGATGAAGCCGCAGCGTCCGCCAGGGGACAGAAGGCTCAGCGAGCGCTCGATGAAGGGCACGTAGATGTCGGCACGGTCGTAGATGGTGCCGTAGCGCGCCCGGTACTCGGCCATGAGCGCGTCCGCGATCAGCTCCTGACGCACGTAGGGGGGATTGCCGATCACCACGTCGAAGGCGCCGTCCAGCTCGGTCAGCAGGAAGTCACCCTGCACGAGCCAGGTGCGAGTGAGGGTTTCGGCATCGGCCGCCGAGATGCCTTCCTGGCGCAGCCGCGCGGTCACGAGTTCGCGGGCATGGCTCCAGGAAGCCCGGTGCAGCTCGACACCTTGGATAGCGCGCGCGAGAGCCGGCACGGGCTCCGGCCGGCCTTGGGCAACCCAGGACGCCAGGAGCCGGTCGATCACCGGAAGAAGGAAGTCGCCATGCCCGAACGAGGGCTCCAGGAGTCGCAGCCGCGTGAGGTCCTGGTCGGCCGTGTAGCCGGCGAGATCCAGGATGAAGTCCACCACCTCGCGGCGCGTGAAGACAGCACCACGCATTTCAACGCCAGCCTCGGCCATAGCTTCTACTGCCTCCTTGACGGGACAGAAGCTTTCAAATGAGAGCTGGCGGGGTGCTAAAGCGAAGGTAGGGATGGTCATAAGGCCTCATCTAGCACTCAGCGCGCGCTAAGTCATAGGACGCTTACGAGATAGGCGGTTCCCTACCGGTTCAGCACCATCAGCGCATCCACCATCGGGATGAAATCGTCCGTCGCGAGGCCACGCCAGCGTTCGCCCTCGTCATGGGCGTTCTCGATCCACTGCCGTTCGGCTTTCTCCAGAAGCGGGACCGAGGCGTTCATGCTGGCGATCTCGCGCTCGCGATAGCTGATCGCCGTTGCCAGCAGTTCAGTCAGCGCTGCCCTGTCGTTGACCCCGGTCATTCGTGCCCGGCCTCATTCTGCCTGGTGACGGACCAGGGCAGGAAAAGGGCACGGCTGGCGCTGCGCCCCTCTTTGTCTCACGCCGCGAATTCCTCGAGCGTGCGGCCCGACTCCAGCGCCTCATTGATCCACTGCGGACGACGGCCACGACCGCTCCAGGTCTGCTCCGAATTGTCGGGGTTGACGTATTTCGCAGCGCTTTCCGTGCTGCCGGCCTCGGATTTCCGCCCCCTGCCCGCTTTTCCGTTGCCAAGCAGATCCGCCAGCTTGAAGCCATGCTCCCGGGCTGCCTGTTCGACTGCGGAAATGGCCTCCTGCCGCTTTCGCGTCTCATAGCTCGCAATGGCACGATCCACGGTCTTCCGCAGATCCTTGAGTTCGTCGACGTCGAGGCTTTCCAGCTTGCCGGACAATTCAGTCTTCTGATTTTCTGCGTCCATCCGTTCGGTCTCCTTTTTCTTATTGGGAACAGCGACAGCTTTGCGAAGGCATCGCTCACCATATATTTTCCCAGGATTCAAGAATTCAATGCGTGCAGTTCAACTAAAAGATGGTGTGGCTCCCGATATCGGGCCGGGCCTTTGTTCCGCCCGCATTGCGCTCCTCTGTCCGACTCCCGTTGCTGCTGTGGGCGCCCTGCCCGATCAGCGGCGGATCGCACTTCCCGAGCGCCTGTGCTGGAACCATCGGTCGGGATCGGCAACATCATACGGGCGGCGCTGGTTTGTGGCGCTCACACGATGGCGTCGGGATCCATTCCGTCGCGGTGTCCGGATCTGCGCCTCCCACCGAGAGGACCGCCTGAGGGTCGCGGGTCCGCTTCTGGTCGGTCCAGGCCTTCTTCGATCATACCTGCCCCCTCCCCCACTTGATAGGCCGTGGCACGCCTGCACGCGCTTTGTTCTCTCGGCCTGCTGGGATACAGGCACAATGCGATCTACCGGAACCTTCATGACAAGCTTGCGTCCGACGAACCCTGACCGCGTCCCCCACGGCCTCTGTCTTTTGCCTCCGAGGCCAGCAACAGATCATGGAGCCTTGTGCGGGGACTGATTGCCGGGCCGTGGAATTTCGACGTAAACGGTAACGGACATCGGCTCGGGGGTGGCGGCGCTTGCCGCCTCAGGGCGTCGCCCGGAGCGGAGTTGTTCAGAGATCATGTTCGGCAATGACGGTGGGATGCTTGACCGTGAACGTTGAAAACGGATGCAGTCAGGCGGGCATCGGAGCCCCGCCGGGCTGGATCGAAGCCGACCGGCTTGCCGCGCTTCTGCGCTATGGCATCCTCGACACTTCACCCGAACCCGAGTTCGACAACATCACCCGCGTTGCGGCACTGATCTGCAAGGCGCCCATGGCGGTGGTCAACCTGGTCGCGGACACCCGCCAGTTCTTCAAGTCCGAGATCGGCCTGGGCGTCCGCGAGATGCCGCTCGACGTGTCGATCTGCGCCCGCGCGATCCTCGAGCCGGAAATCCTTGTCGTCCCGGATCTGGCGGACGACCGGCGGTTCGACTGCAATCCGCTGGTGACCGGGTCCCCGCACCTGCGGTTCTATGCCGGCGCCCGGCTGGATACACCTGAAGGGCTGCCGCTCGGCACTGTCTGCGTACTGGACTACCAACCCCGGCCAGAAGGGCTGACAAGCGAGCAGCAGGAGGTGCTGCGCGCCCTCGCCCGCCAGACGATGGCGCATCTGGAATTGAAGGGGACGATCGAGGCACGCGACCTGCTGACGCGCGAGCTGTCCCACCGCATCAAGAACGTCTTCAGTGTCGTCAGCGGTCTGGCGTCTGCCTCGGCCCGCGACAGAGACGCACGCGCGTTCGTCACGGCGTTCCGGGGACGCATCGGTGCGCTTGCACGGGCGCACGACTATGTTCTTCCCGGCAGCTTCTCGGCCCGGAACGAGCGCGAAAGCACGGTAAGGGGCCTGCTGAAGGTGTTGCTGCATCCCTACGACGAGGATCGCAGGCGGATCCGGATCACGGGCGATGACCTGCCGCTGGGGCAGTCCGCCGCGACGACACTGGCGCTGATCCTGCACGAGCAGGCGACGAATGCCATCAAGTACGGGGCTCTCTCGAACGCAGAGGGCCGGGTGCTTGTCGACTGCCGAAACGGGGGAGAAAGCTTCGAGATCGCGTGGGAAGAACAGGGCGGTCCGCCGACGGCGGGTCCTCCGCTCGCGACAGGCTTCGGCACGACGATGGTGTCGAGCGCCATCGACAGTCTGGGCGGCACCATCACTGCTGAATGGGCAGCGCAGGGCCTGCAGGTGACGCTTTCAGTGCCCGTGAGATGCCTGGCAGGATGAGCCTGCCTGTCTGCTCATGGCATTCCCTCAGCAGCCGGGTCGTCACCGCCACGAGATCGCGTTCGGCAGATGCAGGCTGCGCGCAGCCTGACCCGGCCACCGCAATACTCTTCCGATCCTTGCTGGGAACCGGGTCGCCACCGCGATCTTGACCTTCGCAGATCTGCCGCGTAGACGTCTGATCTTCCCTCCTGTGTGACAAGGGAAAACTCGGCCCCGTCTCGCGCGGGGCTTCTTGTTGCAAGGTATCACCTGCGGCCTGCCTGTGCCTCTGCCAGAAGATCGGCAATCCTTTGCAACTCGGCCATCCGCAGTCCCGGATGGGTGAGCGCCGCGCCCCTGTTCCACGCGGCCTCCATCAGCACCCCTTTCGGGTGGCCGTCACAGGCCAGCATCAGCGCCTCGATCACCGCCGGATCGCGGCGCGGATCATGCGCCTGCGCCCGTGCCGCCGCGCGACGCAGGACATCGAGCGCCGCAGAGCTTTGCCGAGGTCGGCACCCGCATCGCCACCGTGATCTTGACCCTTCGCAAGACCACTGTATGATTGAAAATCCGCCTTCTGTGACGGAGGAAACATGCAAACCCCGACTTATATCCAGAACGGCAATGTCTTTCAGGCTGCGATCGCTTACCCGGACGGGCGAGTGGAAGCGATCAAGAGTGACCAGGACCAACCGGCCCTTTTCCAGAATGCACAAGCAGCCGAGCAATATGCTGCCCACCAGATTGTGGATGCACCCAGAGAGCGCAAGAAGTACGCCGCGTTTATGCTGGTTCTCACCATCATCAGCAGTGGCTTCACCCTGTATCTTGTTGGTGTCAGCAGCCCCACTCTCGTTGTCTGTGGTCTTGCCATTGCATATGTGGGCCTGGTCGTCGGAATGGTGTGGCGTCAGGCCAATGCCGATCTGCGAACGCTATCCGCCCATCCTTTCGCATAGCCACTGGACTGGTCTCCGATTTTCCTTCCTGCAACGGAGGAAAACTTGGCCTCGCTTCGGCGGGGCTTTCTTTTGCGATCATCACAGGTCTTGACGAACAGCAGGCGGTAGGAACTATGCTCGTGTTCACGTCTTGTTCTCAGGCCATGTCATTTGATCTTCAACTTCTGACCGTCACGCTGATCGACCGCGATATGCCTCTGGCCGCCATATGGGTGCCAGCGGGCTTTCCTTCGCCTGCGGCGGACGATCTTGAGGAAACCGTTGATCCGATGAAATGGGTTGTCCGCCACGAACACGCGACCTTCTGGTGGCGCGTCTCCGGCGACAGCCTTGAGGCCGAAGGTATTCTGGACGGCGACCTGATCGCCGTTGACCGGGCAGGACGGCGGCGCAGCGGGCGGATTGTGCTGGCCCTGGTCGATGGGCAGATCACCGTCAAGAAGCTCGCTAGGCGGGAGGGCGTCTGGTTCCTGGACCCGCGCGCCCGCAGCGATGGATACGAGACGATCCCGGTCTCCGAGACGACCGAGATCTGGGGCGTGGTGGCAGGTGTAGTGCGCCGCCTGCCCGTCGAATAGGGCCATGCTTAAGGCATCCGACAAGCCGATAGCCCTGATCGACTGCAACAATTTCTATGTGTCCTGCGAGCGGCTGTTCGACACTTCGCTGCACGGCATCCCCGTGATCGTCCTCTCGAATAATGACGGCTGCGCCGTTGCGAGGTCTGACGAGGCGAAGGCTCTCGGGATCAAAATGGGGGCGCCTGCCTTCAAGATGCGCGACTTCATGGAGCGCCACGGCGTCAAGGCCCTTTCCTCCAACTACACGCTTTACGGGGATCTATCGGCACGCGTGACGCAAGTGCTGCACGGCTATTCGCCACGCCTCGACGTGTATTCGATCGACGAGACGTTTGTTGACCTGTCCGGCTTTGGCGACCGGATGGAGCCGCACGCGGCCCGGATGCGCCAGGCGGTCCGCACGCAAGTGGGCATCCCGACCTGCGTTGGCATCGCGCCCACAAAGACCCTCGCCAAGCTGGCGAACTTTGCTGCCAAGAAGAACCCAATCTTCGGCGGGGTTTGCAATCTCATGAACACCCAGGTGCGGGACTATGTGATGCAGCGTGTCCCCATAGGAGAGATATGGGGCGTCGGCCCGGCGACCGAGGCCAGGCTGACAGCCCAGGGCGTCAGAACCGCGGCCGCGTTGCGCGACCTGCCGATGGCGCTGTCCCGCAAGATTGGCACGGTCGTTCTCGAAAGGCTGGTGGCGGAGCTGCGCGGCATCGCCTGTATCGACTTCGAGGACGTGCCGCCGCAGCGCAAGGGTATGGCCGTGACGCGATCCTCGGGCACGCCCATGACGACATTCGATGTGCTGGCGCAGGCCGTCACAGCTCATGCCACCCGCGCGGCCGAGAAGTTGCGCCAGCATGGCCTTGTCGCGGGAACGCTAACCGTCTTTTTTCACACCAATCCGCACAAGCCGGACCGGCCGCAGCACTCCGCCTCGCGCAGCATGCGCCTGCGGCCCATGTCCAACCATACCTTCGACCTGGTGGACGCCGCCGTATCAGCCGCGCGCCGAGGCTGGCGCGGCGATCCGTCCGGCAACGGCTGCGGCTATACCAAGGCAGGCGTCATCCTCGATGACCTGCTGCCCGAGGCCGACAAGCCGGTCCTGCTGTTCCAGCCTGACCGACCGCGTGATGCGCGCCTGACGGACGCGCTCGATGCGATCAACGACCGCTTCGGCAAAAAGACGATGGTGCTGGCGCGCGAAGGCTTCGCTGGTGAATGGCGCTTGCGCGCCGATCACCGCTCACCCCGATACACCACCAGGATCAGTGAATTGCCGACCGTGCGGGTCTAGCCCCGCGCGTCGGCAGCGGTTCATAAAACCTGAGCAGGTAGCCATCGGGATCGGCAACCACGAACTGCAGAACACCGGTTTCGCCGTCACCGACGCGATACCATTTCTCTTCCAGATCAAGAAACAGCGGTATCCTTGCTGCTATAAGCCTCGCATAGAGATGGAGCAGGTTTAGGCTGCGGATCTGGATGTTCATGCCGCGGCCGAGTGGGCGCTGCCAGGGTCCATTCCCGTTATCAAAGGTGCGACCCAAGCCGTCTGGTCCAGCATCAGCTGACCTTGTGATCTTTGTGGACCTCCGGAAGCAGATCCGGCTCCTGGCGATGCGGGAAACCAGATAGAACTGTATGAGCAGGCCGTGCTTGGCGCAGTCGAATGTCTGGAACGCGAAGGGTTGTCGTTGCCGCTCAGGAAGATGCTGGTGATCGCACGACGGGCTTTTGAACCGGCGTTGGCAAAGGGCACAAAACCTGAGGATGAACTGCCAAAGCTGGTGCAGGACGCAAGATATTTGCTGGCGTCTTGAAACCATCGAGAGCCGCCAGTCCCGATTTGGAAAGGTGACAGGGAATGGGATTTGATTGCGTTTCATGCGGGAGAGACAGCTACCTCAGGGGGGGTGTCCCTGCTGCGGAGGGGCAACCGTGCCAAGCGAAGATGGATCGAAGAAGGGTGAGCAGTCAGGCGGGAGCGGCTTGGCTACTTTGTTCATCCTTACCACTGGCCTTGGACTTCTGATGCAGGTTTCAGTCCTTTTCATCGAATAAACAGGGCGTCCCCCTTCGGGTCGCGTCCCCGGTTCCGGCCGGCAAGCCGGCCTCCACCCGAGTTGGTCAGGGCGATGCTCCCGGCTGCGCCGTGCGGATGCCTGTCTCATCCCGAGCCAGTCCCTCGCCCGCCGGTCCTGGTCGCCCTGCCCTGCCCATCTCGTCCCTTTGGGCGGGACCGCTGACGCGGGCCGTGAGCCCGGTTGTCCAGCCTTGTGCTGGAACGACCTTGGGAGTGGAGGCGCAAGGTCGCGAGCCAGGCTGTAAGCGAGACCACAGGGATCGAGCGTCAGCCTGTGGTCAACCGGGCGGGCAGTTGCAGGCTGCCGGTGATGCACAGAGCTAGCTGCCTTCCCTTCTGACCTCCCCTGCCGTCGCGGTGCGGCAGGAAGAAGATACCGGAGAGGCCCGCGCAAGGCGCGGGCCAAGATGATCCGTTTGCCGTTCCGGGGGATCGACGGGCTCACGCCCGCTCACCCCCGTCCGCAGCCTCTCTGTTTGTGGGTCCGCCACGCATCCCCGGCCGAGCCGGTCAAGGGGCAAGCGCCGCCCGTTGCCGGGCGTCGTCGTCCAGGCGGGCCGTGTCCTCGCCCGTTGCCGGGCTGCGGGCCGCACCACCCCGCCTTCCCGACCCCGTGACAGTCCCGGCCGGGGCCACGGGCAGGGCTGCGCCCTCCCCGCTCTGCTTTCCGAAAGGCATGGGCCTTTCAGAAATCAGAACAGGAAGGCTCGCCCATCGGCGGAACGGGCAGATGACCCCGCCGCCCCGTTGCTAAAGGAGAGCGCCATGAATGGCATGTCCCATATCGCCTATGTCTGTGGTTCCTGCGGATCCGAGCAGTTGGCCCAGGTTCCCCCCTGCACCTGTCCGCACTGTGACCACTTCGGCCCGGCACGGGACTTTCCGAGCCGCGAAACCCTGATCCTCCGCCAGCAGAACGACGCCTTCCGCGCAGGCTTGATCGACAGCGGGTGCCCCTTTCCCGGCACCGTTGTCGTGACGGCGGGTGTCAATCACCGGGGCCGGGATTTTCAGACCGAGGCCTGCCTGGCCGTCGCTCGCGACTGCGACTTCGGCTTGGACAACGACCCCCGGGGCGATCACGGCTTCGGCGTCGTCACCGTAGAGGGCGAACGGCTTTACTGGAAAATCGACTATTACGACCCGGCCCGCGAATACGGATCCGACGACCCGAGCGATCCGGCCAAGACGCACCGCGTCCTGACCATCCTGTTCCCCTCTGAATACTGACCCGAACAGCTTGGCCCATGCCCCCGGAGGGGCGGGGCACCCCTGTCAAAAACCATCCGTCGCAAAAGGATCATTCCCATGAAACGCGAAACCATCGCCCCCGCGTCCATCCAGTTTTTTTCCTTGGCCCAACTCTACCTGTCCGACCTGAACCCGCGTCAGGACGCCGACCCGGAGGGGATCGACCTGCTGGCCGACAGCCTTGCCATGATCGGCCTGATCCAGAACCTGTCCGGCATCCTCGATGCAGAGGGCCGCGTGGGCATTGTCGCCGGAGGCCGCAGGCTGCGCGCCATCGCCCGCGCCATCGAGCGTGACGCCACGGTCACCGAACGGCACCCGGAACTGGCCTCCATCCCGGTTCGCATTGCGCCCGACGAGGCCACCGCCCGCGCATGGGCCAGTGCTGAGAACGCGGCGCGGGAGGATCTGGCCCCCGCTGACGAAATCCGCGCCTATGGCCGGATGAAGGAGGCAGGCGCAGACGTGTCAGCCATTGCCCGCAGCTTCGGCAAGACCGAGGCCCATGTGTATCGCCGCCTTGCCTTGGCAGCCCTGCCCGCCCCGGTTCTGGACGCGCTGAAAGAGGGCCAGATCAGCCTTGGCATGGCGAAAGCCTTTACCGTGTCGCAGGATGAGGCATTGACCCTGACCATTCTGGCCGAGGTGAAGGGCCGCGACGTGTCGGAACACCGCATCAAGCAGGCATTGCAGCCCGCAGCCGTCAGCGCCACCGATCGCCGCGCCCGCTTTGTCGGACTGGATGCCTATGAGGCCGCAGGCGGCAGCGTGAGCCGCGATCTGTTCAGCGAGACCGTGACGCTGCACGATGCCGACCTGTTGCAGGACCTGTTCACCGAGCGGCTGAACGCCGAGGCCGAGAGGCTGACCGCCGTCTGGAAGTGGGCCGAGGTCATGGCCGACGACTATGTCTCCTATTCCGTCACCGAGAAGCTGGCCCGCCTTTATCCGGTCGAGGGGGTTCTGACGGAGGAACAGGCCGAGCGGTATGACGAACTGGCCGAACTGGCGAACGCCGATGCTCTGGACGAGGCCGGGCAGGCCGAACTTGATGCTCTGGACGCGATCATCAAGGGCGACTTCACCGACGCGCAACGCGCCGCGGCGGGCTACCATGTCTATGTCAGCCACAGCGGCACGGTACAGTTGAGCGGCCCGTGGGTGCGGGCCGAGGACCGGGCCGAGGCCATCGAGGCCGGGGCTCTCACCGGTCATGCCGCCCATGCGACCGGCGGCGATGCCGCGCCCGCGCCAAGATCGCCCTATACCGGCGCACTGGTTGAGGACATGAAGGCGATCCGGCTGGCCGCGATCCAGACCGCCCTGCTGGACAAGCCGGACATGGTGTTCGACCTGCTGGCCTTCGGTTTGTCGCTGGCCTCTGGCGTCAGCACGAGCGTTTTTGACCTGTCGCCGGGACGCCCCATGAACTGCCCGAGCAAGACGGACTGTCTCGAATGGTCCGACCGGCTGGCCCATCCCCCGGCAGGACATGAGGCATGGAGCCGCCCGGAGTTGCGGGTTGAGGATCTGGCCCAAGCCTTCCGCGACTTCACGGCGGCAGGCAAGAAGGCCCGCAATGCCGCACTGGTGGAAGGCGTGGCGCGCGCCCTGCCCTATGGCGCGGGCAATGCCGATTTCTTTGCCCTGATCGAGGCCGACAGCGGAGCCAGCATCCGCAAGGTCTGGACCCCGACCGCCGAGAACTTCTTCAACCGCGTCAGCGCCGACACTCTGGACAGCCTGCATCTGGACCTGACCGGCTGCGATCCCGAGGGCCGCGGCTTCAAGGCCCACACGGCGCAGAAGAAAGCGGAAAAGGCCCGCTGCATGGAACGGCTGTTCAGCGATGCCGAGTATCAGAAGGCATGGCGCCTCACAGCGGAGGCAAAGGCCCGGATCGACGCTTGGGTGCCGGATTGCTTCTGACGTGATGAAATCCGGGGGCGGCAGACGACCAGGACCACGCTCCCGGATCACACAACAAACAGGGGAGGCAGAGACATGCCACAACGACCTATTGAGGAGCAAGGTCTGAGCACCGAACAGATCGACGCCTTGCGGGCCTATCGCGACCAACATGGCAGACGCTGGAAAAGCCGCCTGCTGGCCGAATGGCTATCCTCGACGGGCCGCGCGGAGCCGGAGCTTCGCCAGGTGCGCAACACCTTCGGCCCGTCCTGGCTGCTGACGTATCGCCTGCCCGACTGACATTCCCATTCCTTCAGCGACGAAGGTTCACTTGGCCCTGCCCCGCGCGAGGCTTCTTTTTGTCTCTGCTGGCTCTGGTTCCCCTGTCCTGTCACCGGCAGGCCAGCGCCAGGACAAGGGCGGCGCTCAGGCTGCGCCGGGCCGCCGCTGCGCGGCCACGCCATTGCGCTGCTGTTCTATGCCAGATCAGTCTGGGAAAAATCATTACCCTTGTAGAGCAACGGAACATGGAAGGCTTTGGCGCAGGCATAGGAGAGTGCATCGCCCATGTTCAGTTGCGCCGGATGCCCGACCACCTTGCCATAGACAGACAGCGCGCGGATCGCCTCGGCGCCCATGCTGCCCGTGATGTGCATTTCCTTGGCTTCAAGCGCCTTCAGCAGCTCATCGACAAGATCGGTCGCGGCGGCAAAGTCCTCGGCTGTCGCCGGGCCTTTGCCGCGACGCTCGACCCGCTTGCGCACAAGGGCAAGAGCCGCCTCCAGGCGCACAATGGGCGAATAGCGCAACGTGCCTCGCGCGGCTTCCATCCCCTTCAGGAACGCAGGGCCATCCTCTTCCTGCAACAGGACGGCGGCGACAACGCTGGCGTCGAGAAACATCAGTCCTCGCCCCACTGTTCGTCCATGAACGCCTTGTCTGCCGCAATGTCGCTGCCGGGGGACACAAACCCGGCCTCCGCTGCCCGGCGCTGTATCCGCGCAACCCGGTCCGTCAGGGTTTCCTTGTCAGCCAGAGCCTGCAACTGGTCGGACAGGGCACGGCGAACAGCCTCCGTCTTGTTCGTCATGCCGGTTGCCGCGAGATACTGATCGACAAGTGTATCCACCGCAGGGTCTTTGATGTAGAGTGGCATGGTATATCCTCGCTTCCTTAAAAGTATATCCTTCTAGGATATATAGGCAACCTTGAACGGGATATACCAGCGGGCGTCCCCCTTCGGGTCGCGTCCCCGGTTCCGGCCGGCAAGCCGGCCTCCACCCGAGTTGGTCAGGGCGATGCTCCCGGCTGCGCCGTGCGGATGCCTGTCTCATCCCGAGCCAGTCCCTCGCCCGCCGGTCCTGGTCGCCCTGCCCTGCCCATCTCGTCCCTTTGGGCGGGACCGCTGACGCGGGCCGTGAGCCCGGTTGTCCAGCCTTGTGCTGGAACGACCTTGGGAGTGGAGGCGCAAGGTCGCGAGCCAGGCTGTAAGCGAGACCACAGGGATCGAGCGTCAGCCTGTGGTCAACCGGGCGGGCAGTTGCAGGCTGCCGGTGATGCACAGAGCTAGCTGCCTTCCCTTCTGACCTCCCCTGCCGTCGCGGTGCGGCAGGAAGAAGATACCGGAGAGGCCCGCGCAAGGCGCGGGCCAAGATGATCCGTTTGCCGTTCCGGGGGATCGACGGGCTCACGCCCGCTCACCCCCGTCCGACGCCTCTCTGTTTGTGGGTCCGCCACGCATCCCCGGCCGAGCCGGTCAAGGGGCAAGCGCCGCCCGTTGCCGGGCGTCGTCGTCCAGGCGGGCCGTGTCCTCGCCCGTTGCCGGGCTGCGGGCCGCACCACCCCGCCTTCCCGACCCCGTGACAGTCCCGGCCGGGGCCACGGGCAGGGCTGCGCCCTCCCCGCTCTGCTTTCCGAAAGGCATGGGCCTTTCGAGACAGCAGATCAGGAAGGCTCGCCCATCGGCGGAACGGGCAAAAGACCCCGCTGCCACCGTCGCTAAAGGAGAGCCACACATGGCTGACAAGTTCGACCTCTACGCCCATGTCACCGACAGCATCATTGCCAGCATCGAGGCAGGCACCCCGGCATGGCGCAAGCCGTGGACCGGCGACAAGGGCGGCGCACCCTTCCCGCTCAGGAACAACGGCGAACCCTATTCCGGCATCAATGTCCTGATTTTGTGGCTGGCCGCCCACGCCAAAGGCTACCGCGCCGCCCGCTGGTTCACCTACAAGCAGGCGCAAGAGGCAGGCGGGCAGGTGCGCAAGGGCGAGAAATCGTCAACCGTTGTCAAGTACGGCACCTTTGAGCGCGAGGACGCGGAGACAGGCGAGGAACGCCGCCTGCCCTACCTGAAAGCCTACCGGGTGTTTAACGCCGAGCAGATCGACGGCCTGCCCGCCGAATTCTACGGCACCCCCGCCGAGCCTGCCCGCGACCTTGGCACCGAGACCGACCCCGCCCTTGAGGCATTCTTTGCAGGAACCGGCATCGAGATCCGCACCAGCGACGACCCCCGCGCCTTCTATGACATCGGCTCCGACTTCATTCACATGCCGCCGATTGCGACCTTTCACAGCGCCGCTGGATTTTACGGCACCCTTGCACACGAGGCTTGCCATGCGACAGGGCACAAGAGCCGCCTTGACCGCTTTTCCCGCTTCACCGACCGCAAGGCTTATGCGTTCGAAGAATTGGTGGCTGAGATTGGCAGCTGCATGACCTGTGCCCGGCTTGGCCTGACCCCCGATTTTGACCAGTCCGGCGCCTATGTCCAAAGCTGGCTGCGCGCCTTGAAGGACGACAAGCGCCTGATCTTCAAAGCCGCCAGCGAGGCGCAGAAGGCCGCCGAATGGCTGATGAAGGGTCAGCAGATCGAGGCAGAAGAAAAGAGGGCCGCATGAGCGGCCCTACCCCCCCTGCCCCGCCTGGCCTGCCGCAAATGCGGCAGGCTGAACCTTTGGGTCTATCTCGCCCCGGTCGTGGTCGAGGGCACGGGCACCTGCATCTGCATGGATTGCGCCGCCGCGCGCGGCTGGCTGGACTTTTACGGCAATCTCAAGCCGGGGATCGCGGTATGATCCATGGGGGCCGCGACGATCCCGACGACCTGCCGATCATCTGCGCCAGCGAGGCCGAGGCCCGCCCTGATCTATGAAATGGGCGACCGCCACGGCAAACGCTTTATTGGGAGCGTCGAGTAGCCCCTGCTCCGCGTCCAGCATCGAGCAGGGCGCAACCCTTCGTCCAAGTAGGCGGCACTTGCCCCCGGCCAAGGCCAGGCCAAGCGCCGCCATGCGCCTGTGCGGCGCCCGCAGCCGCTTGCGCGGCACGGAGGCTGCATGTCCCGTCGTCGCCACGCGGGGGGACCGGCGGTTCCCATGCGGGCGCGCTTGCGCCCTTCCAGGCCAAGGGGTTCGGCTTGTCCTAATCCCCCGAAGACGCGCGCATCGCGCCTTTATCGCGATCCCTGCCCTGTGCGGGGATCACTCCATCAGTAACCTGCGTTCGCCATCAGCTCATCGAGGTAGGATGAGAAGCGCGCGCGGGCATGGTGGTTCAGCATCGAGGGCAGGATGCCGAACCCTGCGGGATCAAGACGGGCCTGCATGTCGGCATAATCGGCGGCGCTGAACCGCAACAGCGATTGAATCCGAGGTCCGACACTCTCGGCACGTTCCATGTGAATGTCGCCAGCCTTGACCGTTTTCATCTCTGCCATGAGTTCGAGTTTCAGCCTGGAGAACGACTGCCGCAGTACGGTCACGCCGGACAGTCCCATCGACTTGCCCCACTTTTCGGCGCGCTTGGCAAGATCCGTGGGGACCAGCATGGACACGCGCACTTCGACAAGGGCACCCGCCTTCCCTACCCCAGCCGCTTTGGTCCGTCTTTCCTCTGTGGATCGCCGAGTGGCGTCCTTGCGCTCATCAGCCGGCCCGGCTTGGCCGCCATTCTGCGCGGCAGTTTCCTGCGATGCGTCGGCAGCCACGTCGGGCTCCGCTGCGGGTGCGGGCCGGGGCGCCTCGGGGAGATTGGGCTCGATGGCCTCGCCCTGGATTGCTTCTCGGCTTGGCGGGGCGGTCTGCATGTCCGCCTCGGCAGTTGGGAGCGGTGTGGAAGCAGGGTTGCCGACTGCCGGCGGTTCGCCGGGCTGCGGCTTGGAGTCAGGATACTCCGCCTTGATCCGGCGGCTCGCTTCGGCAACTGCCAGGCTCAAGGGGTCGGGCTTGTCACTCGTTACCGATCCGATGGTTTTAGCAAAGGCCGAATCGCGTTCGATGATGAAGGTGCGCCTTTTTCGGGGAGCCATCAGAGTGCCTCCATCCGGACTGCAACGGCCTTGTCGAGCAGTTCGAGAACGGCATGCATTTCCTCTAGGGCGTTCGTCAGGTGGTTCTGGATGATGCCCTTGCGGGTGTTATCGCGGATTTCCCCGAGCAGCCCTTCCCCATCGACCTGCTTGTAGGCTTTGCGCTCCATGATCGGCTCCTCAATCACCGGCATCGAGCGGATGATCTTTTCGACCGCCTGTTTTTCGATGGCGCTTGGCTCCGGTGGCATGGCGTTCACGACGACCCGGTATTCCGGCACGGCGGACGGATCGGAGACACGCTTCGTCAGGCGCTCGCGCCAGAGAAGGGTCTGCATGGTTTCCAGGTAATCGCCCCGGCCGGGCCGGATCGGTGCAACGATCAGATCGGCTTGCAGTACCACATCGTCCAAGGCTTCGCTTGATCCGCCGAAGGTGTCGACCAAGACTAGGTGATCGTGCGGAGGTTCGGCATAGATCGCATCGAGCTTGGCGGTGATCTCGGCCGGGTCGTAGGTGTGGATCACTTCGGCCCGATCATTCCAGTTGCCGAGTTCCTTGGCGACGTTCATCCAGCCGACGATGCTTTCGCTGCTGTCGGTGTCGAACATCGTCACCCTTTCGCCTCGTGCGACGGCGGCGCTTGCCAGTCCGCGCACCAGCGTTGACTTCCCGCACCCTCCCTTGCGGCTGATAACCGCGATCACTCGAACGCCCTTGTTCATGTCGCCCTGCCCTCTGTGAACCAGCCTTGTTGTGCCGCGGAGCATCGGAGCCGTGGAGACGCGGCGCACAAGAGCGGCAAAGCCAGTAAGATCAAGCTACGTGAAGCCGGTCAACCTAAGAGCAAAAGCACAGAGAATCTCTGAAGCATTTGAGCAACAAAGCAGTTCAGTTGCGAAGCGCCACAGCGTCAACGCTTGGGCTATGTGCAGTGTGAAAGATTTAGAGCCGCAGAGCATAGAGCAAGAGAAGTGTAAAAGGGCAGAACCAACTTCACATCGAGCCCTTAAACAAGTAAAGCTTAGGAGATATAGAGCATAAAACTGTAAGAGGCTATAAGATGAGAAGCCTCTCAGCCTCTCAGCCTCTCAGCCTCTCAGCCTCTCAGCCTCTCAGCCTCTCAGCCTCTCAGCCTCTCAGCCTTACAGCCTCGCAGCTTTAACAGGCCGCTGAAGAAGTCTCTGGGCCGGAACGATCTCCCGCTTGGACGACGTGCGCCCTTCAGCGTCGGCGGTGTGGCCGCGGCAGGCATGCGTGGCTGATGCAGGTTCGCATCGTCATGCGGCCAGCAGCCTCGGCAACCGGGCGAGGTTGTTGGCGGCCATCGTCAGGATGAAGCGGGAGCGGACCCGCTCGACGCCGCGATAGACGGTCTGTGCCATGCCGCCGACGGTCTTGGCCCAGCCGAAGGCCTCCTCGATCCGTTTGCGGTTCCTGATCGACAAGGCATAGCCCTCGTGCCGGGTCGTTCGGCCGTCGATCGCCGAATATCTCGACCTCTCCGCGACATGCGGGGTAACGCAGGCCTGGCGCAGGTCGGCGACGAACCCGGCCGCGTCGAAGCCCTTGTCGGCGCCCAGTGTCAGCTGTCGGGTCGATCTAGGAGAGTGGCGGTGGATCACGTCCAATGCCGCGCGCCGTTCGGCATGGCCGTCGGCCTGCGTCAGGTCACCCTGCACGATCAGGCCCGAGCGGTTCTCCATCAGCGCATGGCCCATGAAGCACAGCATCGCCCCGGTGCCGGGGGATTTCTTGTAAAGCCGCGCCTCAGGGTCGGTCCTAGACACATGGGTGGCGTTGGACCGTTTCTCGCCCCGGAAATCGACTTCGGCGTTGCGGTTCTGGCTTCGGTCGCGGGGCATGGGGTCGGTCTCGGGTTCAGTTGGTGCGGGATGATCTTCGGTGGTGGCCTCGGGTCCGGGCGGGCTGCCCGGGTCGTCGTCGGGCGGTGTGTCTCCTGCCCTTGGCTGGAAGCTCTTCATCGACGCCCAGGCCTTCACCAGCGTCCCGTCGACCGAGAAATGATCGTCTGACAACAGCGGCGCGACCGCGCGATGCGCCAGGATCGCGGCCATCACCTTGCGTGACATCTCGGTCGTCACCAGCCGGTCGCGGTTCTTCGTGAACACCGTGGGGACCCAGACAGCATCATCAATGCCAAGGCCGACGAACCAGCGGAACAGCAGGTTATACTGCATCTGCTCCATCAACTGCCGTTCGGAGCGGACCGAGAACAGGATCTGGATCAGGCTTGCCCGGATCAGCCGCTCCGGTGCAATCGAGGGGCGGCCGAAGTCGGTGTAAAGCGCCTCGAACTCACCATCCAGGTTGGTCAGCGCCTCGTTCACCACCTGCCGGATCTTGCGACGCGGATGCCGCGCCGGGATGCGCGCCTCAAGGTCCACATAGCTGAACAGCGACCCGCTCGCCTCATCCGTCCCGCGCATCCTCACCCCCGCCGTTGCCGTGCAAAAGGTGAATCATGTTCCTTAAATCGCGTCGAGGGCCGACTATTTCAGCAGCCTGTTAAGGCTTAGGAAGCATTTGGGCCGTGGAGAGCGCTACAGGCGGCTATTTAGTGCTTATGGCACCCTCTTCTTCCCCCTCCTGCCTACTAGTACCCCGAGGGGGGCTCGGCGGAGGCCTGCAGGACCCAGCCAGTTACGGAAGCGCATGAGGGTGCGGGCATATCCTGACAAGCACCGGAATACGGGAGCGCGATGATGTCGCTTCGGTTTGAGACCGGGCCCTTGCGAGTGACGATGTAGTGATTCTGTGGGGACGGGCGCTGAAGGAGCGGTGTGCCGCTCATCTGCTTGACTTGGGTGGAAGTTGAAAGCTTAGGTTATCTGGCAGGAAATGCAAAATGTTTACAAACTTTGATTGGAGCCGCTGTGGGCCGTCGGAACCTCACCCAATCCGAACGCGACGAGGCGATCAGGCGCCTGCGGCAGGGCGGTGACGTTCGCACCGTCGCTGACGCCGTGGGGGCTGCGCCCGCAGCGGTAAAAGGGATCAAGCACAATGCTGTCCGGCCCCGCGATGGCGCCACCACTAACGGCAAGCCGGTATCCGCACGGCTGACGCCCACCGAGATCGAGCAGTTGGAATGGCTGAAAGCCCGCTTCGGGTTCGGGTCCAACTCCGACGCGATCCGCGCCCTGGTGCGTGCGTCAACGGGAATGCTGGAGTTCGACCCGGTGACGGCCGAGAAGCTGACCGAGGTGAAGGCCGAGCTGCACAAGATCGGCGTGAACGTGAACCAGATAGCCCTGGCGGCAAACCAAGGCCGGATCGAGCTGGCCCGGCAGGAGTGGAAGGCGCTCGACGCGGTGCGGCACGCGTTGCCTGGGGTGCGGATCTACCTGCAAGCGGTTGTGGACGAGCAGCGGCGGCGCGGCACTCGGTTGTTCCAGAAGTTCATTGAGGCCGGGCGTGGCTGATCTTGCCGACGACCTGATCGGAGACATCCGCCTCCGCCGAGGCGGACGCGGGCGTTTTAGGAATACGAACTTCGGCAAAGGGCGGAGGGCAGGGGGGTCGCTGTTTTCCGCGCGGGCACGCAACCTGTGGCGAGTGGGGCAGGGGTCGAACGCCGCCGTATTCAAGAAGATCACGCGCGGCGGCACCCACACCGGCCCGCGTCTGGCCGCGCAGTTCGACTACCTGTTCAGCAAGTCAGAGGCGGTGTTTGGCAATATGATCGAACTGGAGCCGGGCGCGCGCAGCCTTTCGGCCGAGCAACGGCGCGACATGGCGCAGGAATGGTCCGACGCCTGGTCGGGCGAACCGAAGAACGGCCACACCACCCATCTGCTGCTGTCGTTCCCGGCCGACCTGTCGCCCAAGAAGGCGCTGCGAATTGCGGAAGCCTGGGCCTTCGAGATGTTTCAGTCCGGCACGCACGTCGAGGACGAATGGGCCTATGTCGCGGCGCTGCATACTGACCGGGCGCATCCGCATGTCCACATCGTCGTGAACAATCGAGGGCTGGAGCAGGGCCAGTGGTTCCACATGGCGAAGGAGCATGACTTCAACATAGCCATGATGAAGGAGCGCCTGGTCGAGATCGCCGCCGACATGGGGGTGGAGCTAGATGCGTCCTCTCGCCTTGAGCGTGGCATCCTGACCTATGGCCGCACCCGCGCCGAAATCGAAGGCGGCGAGCCGGAACGGCGGCGTTTCGGCAAGGCGCTGGAGGACGGGCTCGCGGTGGTGAGCCGCAGCGCCGATACCCTGCGCCTGCTGGCCTCGATTGCCTCGCTGTCCCGCCTCAAGGACGTGGCGGTTCGCATGGAGCGGGCCGCGCATATCCTTGAGGCGGGAGGCATCCTGACCTCGAAATCCCTGGAGATTGCAACAATGGACCTTGAGAAAGTCGAGAACCGGAAAGACCTGGACCGCGCCTTCACAAGCTGGCTCGACAATGCCGAGCGCCAGATTGCCACGCTGGACCCTGCCGACCGGCGCGAGATGCGCCACGAGTTGGCCGAGGTCACGACCGAGATCATGCGTGGCCTGGGTGATGCGCGCGGGGCCGAGCTGGTGGAGCGCGCGCCGCGCTCGGAGCTTTACAGGACCCAGGTGCTGGACGACGAAATCCGGCGCGGCAAGCTGTCGGTCGATCTGACCGAGGACGCCGCCCTTGAGGTCAAGGCCGCCGTGTTCGAGGCCGCCGAAGCCATCGGGATCGACCGCGACACAATGGAGCGTCGCCTGGAGCATCCGGCTGCGAACGCCTGGCAGGAACGCGAATGGGTGAAGCAGGACCTTCACGCCGTCTCGGAGGCCCGGGGGCTCGATCTGGACCGCGAGGACCAGCGCCATGCCGCTGCCGATTTGGTGGACCGCTTCTACGCCACCGCTGCCAAGGCGCTGAACACCGCCCTTGAAATCGACCACAGCCGCGAGAACGACCGGCTGACGCGGACACTGGAATCCCTGGCCGAGGTCCATCGCGAGCACGGCCGGGTCGAGTTCGAGCATGAGGATCATGCCGAACGCTTCGCCAACGACCTGAAAGAGCGTTACGGCGAGAAGGTGATCGAGCAGATCGCCGCCGGCGACGACCGGGCGCTGGCGCTCGATTTCCCCGAGCCGGGGCAGCGGCGCGAAATCTCGAAGGCGCTCATCGCCGCCGCAGAGTCGCACGAAAGCATCGGGCTGACCACGCGGCAGGCGCAGCTTGCCAGGGAGCGGCTGCACGAGCGCGAGACGCCGGAGCATGAACTGCGCCGCAAGGATCACGACCTGGAACTGTAAGGGCAGGGCCAATGAATCGCATGAGCGTCGCCATTCCGGCGGGACTGATCGCGGGGGCCTTTGTCGGCCTGATGATCGGGGGCCTCTGGCTGCAATGGCAACTGGGGGCCAACCTGAATGCAGGCAACCCGTTTGTCCTAGTGACGGAGTTCCCCGGCTTCCGGTTGCTGCGGCAGGACCCGTGGCGCACCGCCTACCTGATCGTCCTGGCCGGGGCGCTTCTTCTGGCCCTTGTCGGGCTTGTGTTCAGTTTCACCCACCGGCTGACCACCTACGGCAAGGCTCATTTCCAGACCAAGCGCGAGGTCAGGAAGAACCGTCTTCTGATGCCCCTCGGGTCGGGTCTGGTGTTCGGCAAGTTCGGCAAACCGACCAGGAAGAAAGCGAGCTTCGTTTCCGGCAGCTACGACCAGTTCCCGCACGCCCTGATCGCGGCACCAACCCGTTCGGGCAAGGGCGTGGGCTATGTCATTCCCAACACGCTGCTGTTTCCGGGTTCATGCGTCGTCATGGATGTGAAGGGCGAAATCTTCGAGGCCACATCCCGGCACCGCCAGGCCGAAGGCGACAAGGTGTTCCGCTTCGCCCCCTTCGACTTCGAGACTCCGACGCACCGCTACAACCCGCTGGAACGGATCGCCCGGATCACCGACACCGACCAGCGGTTCACGGAACTGTCCAAGCTCGCCAGCTACTTCCTGACGCCCAAGAACGAGAAGGGCGGGGCCTCCGACTTCATTGTGGGCGCGCGCCAGCTTTTCGTCGCGGCCGGGATGCTCGCCATCGAGCGCAAGACCCCGACCATCGCCGCGATCAGCCGCATCCTGTTCGGAAGCGGCGACAAGGAGAAGGCTTACCAGAAGTTCGCGGTTGAGACGCAGCACGAGCAGTCTGCCACGATCTTTCTAAACTTCTCGGGTTATTCCGACCGCACCCTGTCGTCCTACGCTTCCGTGCTGGACGGGGCCGGGCTTGGGTTGTGGCTGAACCCGCGCATCGACAAGGTGACGAGCGCCAACGACTTTTCCTGGGACGACATTCGGCGCGCACCGCACTCGATCTACATTGTTGCCAACTCCGACGACATTCCGACGCTCGCGCCGCTCCTGCGGCTGATGTTCGGGGAGCTGATCGCCACCATGCGCGCCCGCATCCCCGATCCCCGGCTTGAGCCATGGCCGGTGCAGATCATCCTCGACGAGTTCGACCAGCTCGGTCACATGCCGATCATCGTGCAGTCCTTGAAGCAGCTTGCCGGGCATGGCGTGCGCGCGTCGATCATCACGCAGTCCATTCCAGGGCTTGAAAGCATCTACACCGAGAACGAGCGGCTTTCGATCGAGTCCGCGGCGGGCATGAAGCTCTACATCGCCCCCAATGAGAAAAAGACTGCCGCGGAAGTGTCCGAGGCGCTCGGCAAGACCACCCGCCTGTCCGTCAGCGACAGCTATTCGCAGGACGCCCAAGGGATTTTGAAACGCTCGATCTCGCGGCGCAACGAGGAACGGGCGCTGCTGACCCCGGACGAGATCCGCAAGCTCGACCCGAACAAGATCATCCTGATCCCCGAGCGGCAGAACCCGATCCTGGTGGACCGGATCGTGTATTATCAGGACGCCTATTTCAAACTGATCTTCGAGGCGCAGAAAGGCCCGCTGCCCTATCCCTCTGCAATGCAGGCCGAGCTGGACGAGTTGAAGGCCAAGGTCACATCGCTGCAAGAGGCGCGGGTCGCCTACCCTCCGGCCGAGGCGGCGGGCGAGGGCAAGGGCAAGAAGGGCAAGGCGACAAAGCAGCCCGAACCACTGGCACGCGAAGTTGCCGACGAGGAACATGCAGAGAAGGTCAAGAAGGTGGAAGCTCGCGCAGACTCGGCACCATCCGACACGTCCACCCCCGATGCACCTGTGCCGGACGATCAGCCTGTGAAGGCAGACGTTGCGCCGGTCAAGAAACTGACGCTCGCGCGCGAAGTCGCGCATGAAGAACATGGCGGCGGCGAGGGGGACGAGGATTGGGAAGCCATGAAGCCCAACGTCGAAGCGGCGAACGCCATGATGATCGCCTTCACCGGGCGGCTGAAAACCAAGATCAAGGCGGCCTAGCCGCCTTCCCCTTCGAGCGCGGGAAAGTAGGTTTCCAGAATCCCGCGTTCGTCCCCGATCCGGCCGGTCTGCACGATCACGTCGATGGACTCGCGCACGTAGTCCCTGATTTCTGCAAGCGTCAGCGGCATCCCGGCCCGCATCACCAGGAAGGCCAGCCGGTTGACCGCCTTGCGCGCGGTTGTGGCATGAACGGTCGTGAAGCTGCCCTCATGGCCAGTGTTGATCGCCTCCAGAAAGGTCACCGCCTCGACGCCGCGCAGCTCGCCCAGGATGATCCGGTCGGGGCGCAGCCGCAGGGTCATTTCCAGGAGCTTGTCGGCCGAGCGTGCCGAGGCTTCGGCGCGCTCGGCAATCAGGCTGACCGCGTTCTCCTGCGCGGGCAGCAGTTCGGCTGAGTCCTCGATCAGCACCAGCCGATGCCATTCCTCGACCATCCAGAGCAGGCGGCGGGCCAGCTCGGTCTTGCCCGAGGACGTGCCCCCGGAGATCACGATGTTCATGCGCGCTTTGACACAGGCCCGCAGGAAGTCGTCGGGATCGCCGCCCTCGGTCGCCATCCTGCGGATCGCGCGCAGCTTGTCCAGCCGCTCGGCTTCGAGCGATACCCTTTGGTCGCGCAGGAAGCGGAAGTGCCGAGGCGCCTCGCCTGCGGGCCTGCGGCGGAACACCCGGAAGGAGATCGTCGTGCCACCCGCCGAGGCCGGGGGGATGATGGCCTGGCAGCGCAGGGTGGCCCCGGCATAGTCCACGGTGGTCGAGATCGCGGGCAGGGCGTCGGTCAACGTCAGGTGCTGCTTGTTGGCGATAAGGCCGGCCAGATCCTTGACCTCGACCGGCGAGAGCGTCACGTCCGCCAGCGACATCTGACTGTCGCCCGCGCGCTCGACCCACACCCGGCCGTCGCCATTGATGGCAATTTCAATCGTGCTGTCCGCCTGGACCAGCTGGCGCAGGATGGCCAGCTTGCTTTCGAGGTGCCCGAGCGCCGCCATCAGAGCATTTCCAGATCGGCGTTCACCATGACCATGACGACCGCGCCCTGGTCCACGCTGATCGTCGTCGGAATGTCGATGTAGTCCTTCATGATCGAGCCGACGGTATCGCTGGCGTTGGTGCCGATGTTCTCGGCGGTGTCCTGAGAAATCTCGTCATCGCTGTCCTTCTCGACGGCAGCCGCCAGTACCGCCGGCGCGGCGCCGATGATCGACACCGCCGCGGCAGCCGCGAAGCGGGGCAGGGTGCGCGTGTTTACGCGCCCCGTCACCCCCGAGCGGCCGACGCGATCGGTCCCAAAGGCGTCGAGTTCGACCGACTGGCCGTCCGGCGTCACCACCCGGTCCCAGGCGACCAGGATCCGCCGCTGGCCCTTGTCGATGGACGAGCTGTAGCGCCCGAACAGACGCGAGCCGCGCGGGATCAGGACATTCGCCATGTCCATCGACCACACGTCATAGCTGACCGTGGCGGCCACATTGCCTTCGAGCTGGCTGGAAATGGCGTTCGCCAGGGTGGCCTCGATCAAGGTGCCCTGGACGACCGTGCGCGAGGGTTCCCCGATCACCTGGGCCTGCACCGCTTCCGCCCGGCCCGCGCGGCGGAACCGCTCGGCGGCGTCAAGCTGTTCATCCGGCCCGGCTGCGTCCCCTTCGCCGCTGCCCCTACCGCCGCCCGCCCGGTAGGCTACCATCGCGGACTCGGTTCGGGCCTGGAGCAAGGCTTCTTCTTCCGCGCGCTGCGCCTCCAACTCGGCCCGGCGCTGTTCGAGTTCGGCAAGGCGCCGCGCTTCCAGGTCAGCCTGCTCCTGTGCTCGGCCGCCCATCTGTGCCGCCGTGTCGAGTTCCGTCTGGAGCCGCATGTTGTCGCGGGTCAGCTCGTCGAGCGCCTGATCCTTGGCAGTCATGTCGTCGCGCAACTGCTGCATTTCCTGGCGCAGCGCATCGAGTTCGGCCGGGTCCGTCCCGGGCGCAGCCCTGGCGGCGTCGAGTGCCGCCCGCGCCGCGTCCAGTTCGGCGCGTACCTGCGCCAGTTCCGCCCGTGCAGCCGTCGCATCCGCCTGCGCCTGCGGGTCCGCGACCGTGCGGACTTCGGGGCGGGTCACGACGGGTTCGGGGACAGGTGCCGGCTCGGGTTCGTTTTCCGTCAGCGTGAAGCCCGCAAGGCCGGTGTCGTCCTGAAACTCGCGGACTTCGGAGGTCTGCATGGGGGGCGGCGCTTCCGTCCCGGTTGGCTCCACCGTCGCCACATAGGCCCCACCGGCGAGGCCCGTGGCAAGCATCCCGGCCGGCAGCGCGAACCGCCGCCACCAGGGCGCAGCCGCCACCGGCTTCTGCATCCGTTGCAATCGTGCCTGGAGTTGATCGGTGTCAGCCATCAGCGTGCCCTCCGCCCTTCGCCGGGCTTCGTGCCTTCGACGCAGACATGTTCATCGCCGAAGCGCAGCACCCATCGCTCCGAGCGCGCGCCCACGGTGATGATCGTGCCGTTCACACTGCTGTTGACGCTGGTTTCCCGTCCCCGCGCATCGGCCCGGAAGATCGACGGGATCGGGGCGCCGGGCGGAATCTGAAACAGCGTTCTCTTGCCATCGTCGGAAATTCCGACCGGCGCGAACTCCGCCGCTCCTTTACGGTTGAGGACTCGGTAGGTCATGGGGGGTTCGGCCGGGATCGCCGCCGCATTGGCCGCGCGGGAGCGCGTCCCGCCGCTGCCCGGCACCGTGAACTTCACCGACCAGTTGGGCGTGACCCTGGAGGATTCCACGACATTGATAAAGTAGAAGCGGCGGTTGGTCTCGACCGTCAGGTTGGTGCTGGCGCCATCGAGGACCGGCTTGATCGTAAACACATTCGGGCCTTCGAGCTTGTCCACTTGGAAGGCTTCGCTGTCCCCAATGGCAATCGAACGGATCGTCTCGCCATCGCCCAACTCGACCAGGGTGACGTTCCGCACCCGCGTATGGACTGTATAGACCTGCCCCTCCTGGAAGGTGGCATAGGTCACGCGGCTGTCGTTGCCGCCCGCGCGCGGGCGCGCTTCCGCCAGGACGGCGGCCGGGACGGTGAGCGCGATCAGCGCCGCAATCGTGGTCAGACGGATCATTGCTGGCCCTCCATGTTCTGCGCTTCAAGGCTTTCAGCGGTCACGCGGTAGTCGGTGACGGTGAAGCCGAAGGGGTTTTCCCACACGAGCTGCACCGCGCTCGCGGCCGTGGGCTGAAACTCATAGGTGATCGTGGCGTAGAACTTGCCGATCCGGTCCGGCTCGCCCGCCTTCTCCAGCCGCTTGGTGAAGCGGACCTGCGCCGTCCTGGGCGCAACCGGCGTGATCGAGAGAACATCCACGATCACCTTGCCGCTCGCGCCATAGATCAGGGGCGGATAGTTGGGGTTCGACTTGTCCCATTGTGCCTTCAGCGCTGCCTGCATCCGGGGCGCGGACATGCGGTAAACCTGGAGGATGCGGGCCTCGTTGTCGGCCGCGTCATAGGTTTCGCGGTTCTTGACATAGGAATAGAGCAGCGATTGCTCGACCGCTGCACCTTGCTCGATCCCTGCCGCTTCGACGCGCACGGCGCGTTCGGCGAGGCCCGTATCCTTGTCCACGATGGTCACGAAGGCCTGCGTTTCCTTCAAGGGCAGCGTCATCCCGGCCAAGGCGATGCCTCCCAGACCGGCCAGCACGCCGCCGATGGCAACCGCCCAGGCCATCCGCTCGCGCCGACGGACGCCGAAGATCAGCTCGCTTTCCAGAATCGTCCTGCTGTCAGACTCGCGGTCCGCCATTGCATCCTCCAGGTCTTGGTAGGGGCAGGCGCGCTACGGGCGCTTGCCCTGCATGATTTCGATGCCCCGCAGCTTCTGCCGCAGATCGGCGCCTTTCTCGGCCCATGATCGGTCCCGGGCACGGGCGGCCAGCGCCGGGGTCTTGCCAGTGAGGGCGCCGGAGGCAAATGCCTCGACGTTGGACTTGAGCCTGTCGGCTGCGATGCCGCCCGGAACCGTCATTGGCTTCGATGCCACGCGCAGCGCCTCGGGGGCGAAGTTGGCAAGGTTGAAACTGCCGGTGATGTGCGCCGCCGCGGTCGGAATCGCCAGAAGTGCAAAGATGCCGACGAAGGTGACGCACAGGAAGCCGAGGATCATCGAGAGATCCTCGATTTCATTTTCTGGCTTAAACTGCGCATCGGCCATCGACACCACCGCACCAATCACCGCTGCCGCCGCGATGGGGTAAAGCAGATAGCCGACGAAGGCGGTCAGCCAGGCTTCAAAGACCGTCTTGGTCCGCTCGAAGATGGTGGCGATCATGGCAAGCGGCGCCACCCCGAGCAGGAAGGCGATCATGATCTTGGAGAAGCCGACGATCAGGACATAAGCCGCCATCAGGATCGACAGGATAATAAACAGAAGCCCGGCAATCAGTCCGCGGGTAATGGAGCTGAGTGCGCGAGCTACGCCACCCGACACATCGGACATTTGCACGGCAAACTGGTCCATCGCGGCGGCCGGGTTCGGGGTGTCGCCACCGAAAAAGCTCAAGGCGAGGCTGCCCGCCCCCGAGGACAGGGCATCATAAAGCACGCCGAAGTTCGCCCAGGAACGCGCGAAGATGAACACCAGCACAATCCGCGAGACGAGCTGCCAAGCATCGCGCGTGGACATGCGATTAACGCCAAGCGCCATCTGCACCCCGATCAGCACGATGAGCAACGTCGTCACGATGGTCAGCATCGGATCAAGCGCCTCAGCCGTGGAGGTGAAATACTTTTCACCCACGTCCTGCACGGCCGCGTCCAGATCACCGATGATCTTCTCGATCACAGCCATCAGTATTTACCGCACATGGCATCAACGATTTGGATTTGGCGATCATATTCCTTGTAAAGATCGCGGGTATGCTTCGGCTCCAGAACCGTCACCCCGAGCTTTTCGCGCAGCCGGTCCTCGAACAGGGCAACCGTTTCATGCGGAATGATCTTGCCCGCGCAGGTGCAATCCTTGGCCGCAATGACATTCGTAACTGATAGATAGCCAGCAATATCACGGTATGCTCTGTCTCCGGGATCTCCATGACGGCGCAGGTTCGCCCGCATTTCCGGCGTCTTTTCGCAGGTCCGGTAAGGCTGGTTCTCGGCCGCGCTCGGCAACCGCTCAATGCCGGACACGTCCACATCGGGGCCAAGGTCGAAGTTGAGAAAATCTTCTTCCGCCTTCCGCTCGGCCTCGCTCATCCCCGCCTGCATGTCCTGCAGCTCCTTGAGTTCAGCATCAGCCGCGTCGATGGGATCAGTGGTGGCGCTCTGCGTCGCCGGGGCAGGGGTGGACGGCAGCGCGCCGGACGCCGCGCCGCCGTCTGGCGGAAGTATCTGCGCCATAGCCAGCGTGCCCAGGCCCAGGCCCAGGAGCATCAGCCCGCCTGCGAGAACCGTGCGCTTCATGCTCATTCCTCCAGCCTCATCCGCAGGTATTTTTCCTCATCCGCGGCGGTTGCGGCATCCATCACGCCCATGTTGCCCTGACCGACCGTCTGGATCGCTTCCATCGACCACACATTGGCGAGCGCGATACCAAGCTCGGCCGTGACCCGCGTGTTGAGGTCGATCGCCTCCTTCAACCCTGCCGTGTCGGGGATCTTCTGCACGAGGCCATCAAGGCGGGTCAGGCTGTCCTTCGCCGCCTCCGACGAGCTTTCCGCCGCCACGCTCATGAAGGCGTTGACGTTGGCCGACTGGCCGATGCGGGAGGCGGTCTGGTCCTCGCTGCTCGCCAGCGTGTCCACGCGGTCGCGCGACAGGCCCGACTTCGCGAAGGTGCTGTCCACATGGCCGGTGACAGTTCCGCCGCCCCGGAAGGCGTCGCCTGAAGCCAGCACCCGGCCCCAATCGCCCGATCGTGCCGCCTCGACCGAGGTGGTCAGGTCCGCAAAATCGGGCAGGATGTCTTCCAGGAAGCTGTCGGGATCAACGCCGAGGTCCGCCAGCGTCAACCCGTTCCGCAGCGCGTCGATCTGGTTCTGTAGAAGCAGGATCTGTTCCAGAAGTTGCCGGGTCTGCTCATCGAGCTTCACGTTCTGCGCGATCTCCTCCTTGAGTTGCAGCTTTGCCTCCACGAGCTGATCGGTCAGCTTGGCAAGGCTGGTCACGTCGATGGTGGGCACGCCCTGGCCACCCACTGGCACCGCGAGGGCGCAGACAACGGCGCCGAGGGTCAGAACTTTCGTCGTCAGTTTCATCCGTCCAACCTCACTCGCAGGTAGTCCTCATCACGCGCATAGGCTTCGAGAAGCAGCGCGATGCGCGCGGCCTCGACCTTGCGCTGCACCGCTTGCAGCCGGGCCAGGATCACTGCCATCCGCGCCACTTCGGCCCGCGTGTAGGTGTTCAGGTCCATCGCGGTTTTCACGGATCCGGTGGCCTCGACTTGCAGCAGGATTTGCCAGAGCCGCGTCATGGAGCCGTGCATGGTGTTCATGCTGACGGCCGCATAGCCCATCGCCGCATCTGACAGGTTCGAGGCTTCGGCAATCACCATGTCGCGCGGATCGAGCGTGCCGACCGCTTCCGCGTTGCCGTCCATCCGGGCCGCGTAGCGGTTGTAGTAGCCCGTGATCTTCACGACATAGTTCTGCGTTTCCTTGTAGGGCGGAATGCCATTGTGCCTCGAGACCGCGCCCGGCCCCGCGTTGTAGGCGGCGAGCGCCAGCGGCATCGAGCCGAACATCCCCAGGCCCTTGAGCAGATAGCGCGCGCCGCCGTCGAGCTGGACCCGAGGGTCCTGGCGGCTGCCATCGTCGGGGATGCCGAGTTCGGTGAAGGTGCCCGGCATGATCTGCGTCAGGCCGAACGCCCCCACATGGCTGCGCGCGCCGATGGAGAAATTCGACTCCTGCTTGACGAGCGCCTGGAGCCAGCAGCGGAACTCGACCGGATTGATGCCCGCCTTTGCCAAGGCAGGATGCCCTGCGTATTTCTTCGCGGTGTCCGAGATCATCTTTTCGATCGTGACCGGCGCATCCCCCATGATCCGGGCGGCATAGGGGTTATTGTCTTCGATGGCGTAGATTTCCGCGGCACCCGTGAAGGCGTCGCCGCCGCCCGAGACGCCGGCGCCTTCGAGATCGGGCACGAAGCGTGAGGTTTCGGTGAGCAGGTCCAGCGTGTCCTGCGCCGCCGCCAGTTGATCGGTGCGGGCCTCGACCTGACGGAGCCGTTCTTCGTTCCTGGCCTGTGCTTCCTTGGTCTTGGCGGCTTCTTCGCGCAGCCCGAGGACTTCGAGCGCGATCCGCTTGAAGTCGCCCACCGGTACGCCTTGCCCGGCCACCGCCGCAGGAAGAACCACGGCCGCAACCAGCACAGAGGCGAGAGCAGATTTGCGGCCACGCACCACGAGCCCCCTACCGGCAGTTGGCCGAAGTCACGAAAGACATGCTCGACCAGCAGTTGGTCTTGCGGATCGGCTGTTCGCCGCAGCCCGCGAGCGATGCGGCCAGCGCCGCGAGGATCACCACCTTACGCATCATCGGTCCTCCAGAAGTGTTTGCGGCTGGCATAGTCCGGGCCGAAGGCCTGGATGCCCGCCTCGCCGCCCCCGAGCGCCGTCAGCAGGGGGCCGAGTGGCGAGAGATCGACGTTCAGAATCGTGGAGCTGTCATGGCTCCGCAGAAGCGCCTGACGCTGCCCGGTCCGACCGGTCAGCACGAAATGCAGCTCGTTGTCGATGAGGTTGAAGCCCTCGTAGTCGGGCACATCGGCCGCGCGGTTTGGGAAGATCACCTGGTTCGGCATCCCCTGGATGATCGAGCCGGACCGGCTTTCCCTGATCTGCGAGGGGAACTGCGTCAGCAGCACCACCACCACGTTGAGCTTGCGCACCGTCACCAGCCACTTCGGCAGCCAGCGGGCAAAGAACTCGTCATCGAACACCGTGGAGGCTTCGTCGATCACCAGCAGCGTCGGGCGCTTTTCCTCGAACAGCAGCTCCAGGCGGCGGAAGATGTAGGACAGCACCGCCGTCCGCTCCGTCGCCATCGACAGGATTTCCGTGAGATCAATGCCGGTCACGTCCGAGGACAGGTCGATCACCGGCTGATCGGCTTCCCCGAACACCCAGTTGTAGCGACCTTCCGGTCCCCATTCCGCGAGTTTCATGGCAAGGGCGCGGTTGTCGCCCACGTCCCCGATCAGATCCCCGAAATGGGCGAAGGTCCGCAACTCGTCCGGTGCCTGCCCGTTCTGGCGCACCGCGCTTTTCAGGGCCTCGGCCTGGTGCGGGGTCAGCTTCTCCTCGCCCCGCTCCACCAGCCGGGCCAGCCAGTCCATGAGCCATGCCTCGCCGCGCGGGCCGCGCTCGGTCAGGAGCGGGTTCAGCCCGGTCGGGTGCCCCGCGCGGATCGCCGTGTAGCGGCCCCCCATCGCGGTGATCGCCATGCTAAGCGCCTGGTCCTTGTCGAACAGGACCACGCGGGCGCGCGCTCGTTGCGACTGTGCCGCCAGGAAGGCCACCGTCGAGGACTTGCCGCCGCCCGAAGGCCCGAGGAACAGCGTGTGCCCGATGGTGGGTTCCGCGTTCGGATCGCCCGGCGCATGGAAGCTGAACCGATGCGCCGCCCCCGTCACCGTCTGCAACACCGTGATCGGCGTCCGCCAGGGCAGGGCGTCGGCTACGGCTCCGGCCCTCGTCATGTGAAACGAGGCCATGTCGGCGAAGTTGACCGACTTGATGAGCGGGTTCCAGATTTGGTAGTCCTGGTTGCCCGGATGGGTGGCAAAATAGGTCGCGGCCAACGTGTCGTTGCAGCGCACGAGCTTGATCTTGGCCTGTTCCGCCACGCTGCGGACCTGCGAGACACGGTCCTCAAGGGCAGCTTCGCTGTCCGCGAACACCGTGATCGTCAGTTGATGCTCGCCAAAGCCGATCCGGCCCGACTCCACATCATCATAGGTCTGACGCAGGTCGTCCGCGATGGAGCCGACCAGATCGCCGGCCGCTTCCATCTGCTGGATGCGGCGCTTCGCCAGCTCGCTCACCTTGTTCATGGCGACGGGCGTGTAGGCGTGCGAGATCACCGTGTCGGTGCCGGTGTCGAGGGCGTCGAGCATCCCCGGCCAGGTCTGGTTGCCATTGCGCCAGATCGAGAGAACGGCCGCGAGGCGGGGCGTGTCGAAGCCGTCGCGGAACTCGGCCACCGGTCCCTTGAAGCGCACCGACAAGAGCGACACGTCCTCGGCAATCAGCGTGTGCTGGCCGCGATATTCGGGGCGATACAGGCCGGTGCTGATCGCGCTGTAGAAGCCGAGCAGGGTTCCATCGCTGATCTTTAGCCGCTTCGTCCCCACCCCGAGACTGGTTTCGAGGATCGAGACGACCTCGCGCAGCTCGCCCAGGCGTTCCTCGGTATTGCGGTCCAGAAGCCGCTTCGCCGCCCTGGTGAACAGCGGCACCTTGAGCGGCACGCGCTTGTTGCGCACCACCGTCAGAACCAGCATGAACTCGCGCAGGTTGCGACCCGACAGGTGGCTGCGCCAGGCCGTTTCCACGTCATGCGCGAAGTTGTCGCCGTAGATCGGCTTCAACCCGAAGGCGGCCGGGCGCATCAGCCGGTGGACGTAGAAGGTGAACCGATCATCGAGGCCGTCCATGATGGCCGCGAAGCTCTTGGCCAGATCGAGGATGTCCCGATCGGATGCGGTGATCCCGTCGATGCCCTGGATTTCCAGGCTCATCATCAGCGCGTTGTCGCGGGTGCGGATTGTGTGATCGTCCACTTCAAGCGCATAGGGCATTTCCGCATAGAACTGCGGCGACTTCGGCACACGGGCCTGCGCCCGCTCGCTGATCGGACCGATCCTGGCGTTAAACATAGTGCCGGCCTGCCTTCCTTTTCCGGCGGGAAAGTGCAGGCGGGGTTTTCCTGAACACCACCGCCACGGCCTTGTGGCCGTTCGGGTTGATCGCGACGATCGCGCGGGCGATCCCATACCAGAGCGGCGCCGTGAGCAGCCACGCGATCGCCTTGATCCAGATGAACGGCAGCATGGTGAGCGCACCCACCGCCATCGTGTAGGGCATTGGCAGACCAAGCAGCTTGGCCTGGCGCGACAGCCCGAGAATGACGGCGTGCCGCTCCATCAACTGAACACCGACCGCAGGTCCGCAACGAAGGACGGTGCGCCGAACACCAGGAAGGCGCCGACCGCGATCATCAGCACCCACATCCAGCTGATCTTGTTGAACGCGGCCGCGAACCCGGCCAGGACAATGGCCACCGTGAAGAACACGGTGGAGATGTTGCCCCTGATCCAGGTGGTGAAGCCGGTGCCCACCGTGTCCGCCTTCGAGAAATCGACGGCCGACTGCGCCAGGGCCTCGCCCACACCACCGACCACCAGGGCCGCGCTTGCGAGCGCCAGCATCGGGAAACGTTTTTTCGTCACGGAAAGTCCCTTCCTTATTGTCGGAGGATGCGGTCGCGCTCCGCGAGGACGCGGATCACGTAGTCACGGGTTTCCCGATAGGGCGGGACGCTGTTGCGGTATTTCTGAACCGCGCCCGGCCCGGCGTTGTAGGCGGCAAGCGCCAGCATCGGGGATCGGAAGGTCTGGAGCTGCATGAGCAGGTAGCGCGCGCCCCCGTCGAGGTTCTGCACGGGATCATGCGGATTGACGCCGAGCTTCGCCGCCGTGCCCGGCATCAGCTGCGCGTAGCCGATGGCGCCCTTGTGGCTGCGGGCGCGCGGGTTGAAGCGCGATTCCTGCCAGACCAGGGCCTGGAACAGCGCCGTCCATTCGTTTGGCGCGATGTTGTTGAGCTTGAGGGCCGGATGGTGCTGATAGCGCAGCGCTACGCTTCGCACGGCGGCAATGCCCGCCGCGCGGCCTGTATTCGCAGGGGCCGAAAGCCGAGACGCGGCACTCGGTTCGAGAAGCATCATCGCCTCGGCCGCGAGATCAGCCCCGTTTAGGTCGATAGCGGCGGCCTCGGGCATTGACGGGACGACGAGCCGGCCTGCGGCGTCATAACGCTGCACCGAACTGACCCGTGCTTCGCCGATTTGCTTTCCGCTTGCGTCGAAGCGGATCACATCAGCCGCTACCGGCGTACTCCCCAAGAGCAGGGCGATGAACGCCCCTAACCACGCCTTAGAACTATTGCCTTTCCTGCAGGGCGCGCTGACCTTCAGACATCGGCACGCACGGGCAGGTGATGCCACATTCTGACAAGAATGAGATGAGGCCGTTGATCGTCCGGAACAGTCTCTGGTCCATGTCTTTCCGGTAAGTGACCAGCGTTCGTTCGAGCTTGCCGTCAGGCGAGACAATCCTGATACCCCAGGCGCCATGCCAGTTGGCCTGCCGCTTTTCCGCGGGTTTCTTGCAAATGACCTCGATATGCCAGCCGCGGGTGAGTTCTTCCTTGAGTCCGTCTTCACTGACCACATTCGGAGCCGAGTTTGTGATTGGTGTGGACACAGACAGAACCTCGTGGGGTATCAGCCTGCGAACCGCCACGCGGTTACAAGCTCGATACAAGTTTACAATATTGCGTGCAAGTGGTAATATTGCACACACCGCCACTTTTGACGGCAACCCTTGGGATACTGGTTTGAAGCAAATCTGCAAGGAAAACACCGGGTCACAGCACCCCGTTTGCAGGCGCGCAACCTTCTCCCTAGTTACAATCTTGCTCTGGTTGACAATATTCTGTGGTGACGCACGGGCCTTTGGTGCCTGCACGCCCCCTGTGCCTCCGGCCGTGCCTCAGAACGATGCCTTACTGAAGGAGTATGCCGACCTGATCGAACAGGACTTCCAAGCCTATTTCGATGCCCTGACAGACTTCTCGATCTGTCATGACCAGCTCTTTGCCCGCACGATGGATGAAGCTCGCAGCGTTAGTGCAGACTACCATTCATTTCTTGCGCGGGCTGCTGCCGCAGGCGCAACTCTTGTGCCGCGACATGAACCGGGTTCACGACCGGACATTCAAAGGCCAGAAATCGACCGTCATGGTTTCCGCTAAGGGGACCAAGCCTACTGACAGGCCATCCCGCTCGTTGCGCCATCCGCATGAACGCCGGCGAGCCAAGAGCAAGACAACGCGTCGCCCCCTCCCCGAAAAGATACTCGTTCACACGCCGCAGGATCGCGGTGGCCACGCCTGGTGCTTGTGCGGCAAAGCGCGTCAACTCCCACACGTCCGGATCGACCGGGGGCTCGCTATAGCAGAGATCGACCGGCATCCCGGGTAACAGGTCGAGACAAGCATCGCGGATCATGTAGCTGTAAACGATCTTGCCTGTTCCCAAGGTCGTATCAGTCCGCTTCAGTCGAGCGCCCCCAATTACTTCCCTATGAACATGGGCGATAACGTAAACTGTATCAAACGTGTCGTATTGCTCGAACTCACTTTCTTCTGCGACATGGAGCGCCCATTCTTTCCGGTCAACAAAGACCTCTTTCCGGTAGTGCAGGAACTTGGAGACGAGATCCCACTCCGAAACTGCCGCCGGCAGCTTGAGGACGGACACCTTCATGTCTTGAAGCTTCATATCCATCCTCATCAGTGACGCAACTTGTTTGGCAAACGCGCAAGGCCCAGGAACTGCCGGGTGCCTGTGGCCGGGTGTTGGAGCCAAAGCCCTCGCGACGTGACCTCTATCATGACCACCCCATCAGCCTGGTAGGTCTTGAAGTGCTCGGAGAGCGTTTCGACCATGTCCGCTGTAAGCTCTGCAATGGCCTGGATTTTCGGTGGCGTTCGATCATACATGGGGTCGCTCCCTTGTCCTGAGACCCTTGTAGGACAAGGCAAGCAGGCGAGTCTGCCACAAAGTTGCAAAACTGCCTTTTCAGAGTAGCCAAATGGATATACCAAGCAGTTCACCTACAGCAAAGACTATGCCCTCCATGCTCCAAGACTTCGTTCCGAACTTCCCCGAGGAGGAAGCAAAGCTGGACGCGCTCGCCACCGGTGGGTGGTTCATGGGCTTCAACATCTCCTACAAGGGCGCCGAGGTTTTGATTAATCGCTACCCCTCCGGGTGGCAGAGTGAGTACGAGGAAAATAACTACTTTTTTGGCGATCCGATCCTTGTCTGGACGATGACGAAGACTGGCTCGATCCGCTGGTCGGAGGTGAACATCCCCGATCTACGCGGCATCATGGCGAGCGCGGCGAGGCACGGGCTCCGATATGGCGCAACAGTCACCAAGAAGTATGGGCGCAAGCGTTGCTTCATGTCGATGGCCCGACCGGATCGGGAGTTCACAGACGCCGAGATCGAGATTGTTGAAGCCAAGTTCACCATGTGGTGCGAACTGCTGCTGAACAAGGCACGGCTGACAGAAGGAGAGCTCGCCGTGCTGCGCGCGTTCCGCAACGGACATGGACAGCGTGAGTGTGCAGCCGAGTTGGGTATCTCCGAGGCCACGGTCAAGCAGCGCCTGTCGAAAGCCTGCTCCAAGCTCGGGGCCGCCTCAAGGACGCAGGCCGTTGCCATAGCCGTTTCAAGGGGATACCTGAACGGTTAACCATTGAGTATAGCCATACGGCTATACTTTGGCTTGATCTACTTTCCAAATGGTTGTGGCAGACTGTAACGTCGCCTGGTTCACTCGGAGCCAGAGATATGCGGCCGAAGAAAACTCATGCAGAACCGATCCAGCCTGTTGTCGATGGAGAGCGGCATGGGTTTCTGTATCGTTGGAACACCGGCGAGGTTCAGGTGATGTGGCTCTCTGGCGCAGATACAGACGAGCCTCTGCTCGCAGGGAAGCCGAAGCACCAGCAAGATAGCAATAAAGACGCATAATTATAATATTGCATTAGGTGTAGCTTGTGAGATATGACTGGCTGGCAGAGACCTGCTCTGCAACTTGAGGTCAGCCGTGTCTTGTACTCTGAGAATCAAAGCATTTCTGGCTGCTTCAGTCATACCGGCTGCTGCAATGCTCATCCCCCAGGATGCCAAAGCCTACCCCATAGACTGTGCGATTCTGCTTTGCATGGCAGGCGGTTTCCCAGCTTCTGCCGAGTGCAGTGCCGCCAAGGCCGAGGTGATCCGCCGGATCACGCCTTGGCCTGTCGAGCCGCCCCTGCAACTCTGGCGTTGTCCAATGGGGATCAGCGCCCAAGACGCAGCCCTTGCCGGAATCGTTCCACTGCAGCTCGGACCCGATGGCCTGACCCCCGAAGTGCGTACCTACCGCGATGCGATGGAGATCTACCACATAAGATATCGGAGGTTTCGCGACAAGGAAGGCGACATCATGGTTGAGGACAGCACCCAAGCCGGCACCTATGGCCGGACCGGAGCCTTTTCATGGCAGCGCGCGAGCTTCGAGGAAGGCCCGGCATGGCTGGCCGAGGCGGTCGGCGGCAAGCGCGTCACGCGCCGCGTCTGCATCCGCGACAACGACACCGGCTGTCTGGCCCATCAAACCATCGGATCGGTGAACCGGGGACAGCGGGAGATCACAAGCCTGCGCGGCGTGGCCTTCCGCTACCGCGACCACACCGGCGCCTATCACCATCAGTTCGTCCGCTACTGACCGCTGGGGCGGTAGCCTGCCCGCGACAAACATTTGCCGAAGCTCACCGCGCCGTGTATCCCGAGGAACAAAATCAAGAAGAGTCGAGGACAGCAGCACACGCCACAAAGAAGAACCCCCGCGCGGGGGAAACCGGCGGGGGGACAA
>NZ_CP067227.1 GCF_016617715.1 Paracoccus sp. MC1862
ATTCCGCCGCAGATGTCCCCTAATCCCTTGCGGCGGGACCAGGGATGTCCCCCAATTCCCAGGGTTCTTCCGCCCCCTGCCAGATCCGGCAACAGCCCGGACGCCCGTCCCCGATTCGGCGCAACGCGGCGCGGGCTGTGGCAGGATGGGCGCCAGACGCCGGCTTTCCGTGAATCAGCAGAAAATGACTTTGCCCCGAATACGAATTCCGCGTAAAAACAGAATTCATGAAAAACAGCGTCCTGCAAAATGGGGAAAAGATGTATTCGCACGAAGACCTCGCGCGGCTTCAACGGCAGTCGCTGCGGATGCAGGGCTGGATCCGGCGCCAGACCTTCAGCCCGGCCGACGAAAAGACCCTGCGCCGGTTTTCCAGCTGGGAGGTCGCCGAGCTGATCTTCCGCATCAACCAGTCCACCTTCCGCGGCAAGCTTGCCGACGAGCCGAACCTTCCCCTCGGGGAAGTTCTGGACGACGGCCGCCAGCGCTGGTTCAGCCTCGACGAGATCAACGAGCTGCGCCGCCGCATCCGCATCAACCGCAAGTCGCTGATGCCGCCGCGCCCGGCGGGCAAGCGGGCGCTGCGCGCGGCCATCGCCAATTTCAAGGGCGGCGCCGGGAAAAGCACGGTCGCCCTGCATCTCGCCCATGCCGCGGCGCTGGACGGCTACCGGGTGCTGGCGGTGGACTTCGACCCGCAGGCGACGCTGTCGCATTCCATGGGCCTGAACAACGTGGACGAGGATCACACCGTCTGGGGGATCATGGCCCGCGACCTCGAACGCGAGACCGACCGCATGAACGCCGCGGCCCAGGGGGCCGAGTCGGGCACCGCCCTGCCCCGGCGCAGGCTGCCGGCCTCGATCCGCGACATGGGCCTCGGCGCCCTGCGACCGGCGGATTTCATCCGGCCCACCTCCTGGTCCACCATCGACATCATCCCCAGTTGCGCCAACGCCGCATTCGTCGAATTCGCCAGCGCCCAGTATCGGCACCTGAACCCGGAATGGACCTTCTTCGCCGCCGTCTCGCGCTTTCTCGACAGCCTGCCGGACGATGCCTATGACCTGATCTTCTTCGACTGCCCGCCCGCCATCGGCTACCAGTCGATGAACGCGGTCTTCGCGGCCGACATGCTCTACATCCCCTCCGGCCCCGGCTACTGGGAATACGATTCCACCACCAGCTTCATCGGCCAGCTTGCCGAGGCGCTCGGCGACCTGTCGCACGGCTTCGAGAACTTCCCCGCGGGGAAGATCGCGCTGCCCAAGGCCTTCGCCGATGTCCGCTTCCTGATGACGCGCTATGAGCCGTCCAACGAATTGCACCAGGCGATGCTGGGGGCCTTCCGCCAAGTCTTCGGCGAGCGGATGGCCGAGCATCCGATCGAGCTGACCCGCGCCGTGGAACAGTCGGGCCGGTTCCTGTCCTCGGTCTACGAGATCGACTACCGCGAGATGACCCGCGGCACCTGGCGCCGCGCCCGCGCCACATTCGACCGCGCCTACGAGGAATTCCGGGGCTACGCGCTGCAGGCCTGGGACAAGCTGGAGGATCGGGCATGAGCCGCAAGCGCCGGATGTTCGACATCGACCTGCCGAAGGACGACGTGGCCGCCCCCCCGGACGCGGCCCTTGAAACCTTCCCCGCGGGGAAGGCCGACCAGCGCCGCGGCCCGATGGCGACCGCCATTGTCGAGACGGCGGAATCGCAGCGCGACCGCGCCCGGATCGAGGCCGGCATCCGGGCCGAGAACGACGCGCTGGCGCAGGAACACGTCCGGCTGAAGCGCGCCGGCCTGATCGTGGACCTGGTCCCGCTGGACGCCGTGGATACCCGCAAGCTGATCCGCGACCGCACCCCGGCGCCGGACCCGGAACTGGGGGAACTGGTGGCCTCGATCCGCGACATCGGGCTGTCGAACCCGATCCGGGTCGAGCCGGGCGAGGACGGGCGCTACGAGCTGATCCAGGGCTGGCGCCGGCTGGCGGCCTATCGCCAGCTTCTGGAGGAAACCGGCGACGCCGAGCGCTGGGGCCGCATCCCGGCCGGCATCGTGGCGCGGGGCGACGCACTGGAGTCGCTGTACCGCCGGATGGTGGACGAGAACCTCGTCCGCAAGGACCTGTCCTTTGCCGAAATGGCGCAGATGGCGCTGCATTACGCCATGGACCCCGAGACCGGCGAGACCGATCCCGAAAAGGCCGTGGCGGTGCTGTTCAAGTCGGCGGGCTACCAGAAGCGCAGCTATATCCGCGCCTTCATCCCGGTGGTCGAGCGGCTGGAAGGCGTGCTGCTTTACCCCCACGAGATCCCGCGCGCCCTCGGCCTCGCGCTGGCGCAGCGGCTGGAGGAGGTGCCGGGGCTGGTGGCCATGATCCGGGCCGAGCTTGCGGGTTGGGACACGCGCTCGGTCCGGGACGAGCTTGAGGTGCTGCGCCGCCACGCGGGGCAGGGGGACGGGACAGAGGATACGGGTGCGAAGCCGCGCCCTTCGCAGGTGCCGGTGCCGGCGGGCAGGGCGCGCACCAGCTTCCAGATCGCCCGCCCGCAGGGCAGCGCCCGCTGCACCGCCACCAACGGGCGGCTTGAAATCCGTCTGCCCCGCGACTTTTCCACCATCGACCGCCGCAAGCTGGAGGCCGCCGTGGCCGAGATGCTGGGGCGGCTGGACTGATCTTCCCCGCGGGGAAGGTCATCGTTCCAGCATCGGGGCGCACCAGCATCGGGGCGCAGTGACCTTCCCCGCGGGGAAGGTCGCCTCGCGGCTACCGGTCAGCCTGACCTCTCGCGCAGGGAAGATTGCAGGCAATGGATAGGGAGGGGATGATCTTCCCCGCGGGGAAGGTGGTCGTCTAACAGCACAGCACGCCGATCTTCCCCACGGGGAAGGTTATCGTTCCAGCATCCGAAGGGTGGTGATCTTCCCCGCGGGGAAGGTGGCCCCAACGGCACAGTATCCTGACCTTCCCCGCGGGGAAGATTGCCGGCCGCAGAAGGATCAGGGCCGATCTTCCCCGCGGGGAAGATGGCTGCTCCAGTGACATGGCGCAGTAGCCTTTCCCGCAGGAACCATCGCGGATTGCAAGGGCGGGGAAAGCCTGATCTTCCCCGCGGGGAAGATGCCGCCGGCAAGGGGCAGGGCGTCAGCCGCTTTCACACTTCAAGCATTGACAGCTTCCCGCAACAGACTAGACTGCCAACCAGTCAGAGGGAATCCCATGCGCGAGATCGGCGCCTTCGAGGCCAAGACCCACCTGTCGGAACTGCTCGCCGCCGCCGAGGCGGGCGAGTCGGTGCTGATCACCCGCCGCGGCGCTCCGGTGGCGCGGCTGGTGCCGGCGGGGCAGGGCAGCGACCGCGCCGCCGCCGTCGCCCGGATGGGCGCGCTGCGGGAAAAGCTCGCCGCTCGCGGCATCGCGCTGGACCCCGCCGGGATCCTGTCGGCCCGCGACGAAGGCCGGCGGTGAGCCTGGTCGTCGATGCCTCGGCGCTGATCGGCTGGGCGATGCCGGATGAAAGCGGGCTGGACCTCGGCCCGGCGCTGGTCAGCCATGACGCGGTGCTGGCGCCCTGGCTGCTGTGGGTGGAACTGCGCAACATCCTGCTGGTCAGCGAGCGCCGGGGCCGTCTGCCCGCGGGCATGGTCGAACAGTTGCTGGGCACATTCGACGCGCTGGCGATCACGCTGGACGCCGCGCCCGAGGGGGCGGTGGTGATCGACCTTGCCCGCCGCCACGGGCTGACGGCCTATGACGCGCTGTATCTGGAAACCGCCCTGCGCCACGGCGCGGCGCTGGCGACGCTGGACCGGGCGCTCATGCGGGCGGCAGAGGCCGAGGGCGTGGCGATCCTTGGCTGAACCGGCCCGCGCGCAGGGACTTACCGCGCGGCCCACACCCCCAGCACGGCGCAAAGCGACCCCAGCGCGGACAGCAGCATGATGACCAGCAGCGGCGTCGCCCCGGCGCCCGGCACAAGGAAATAACCCGCCAGCGCCGCCAGCGCCGCGCCCCCCGCGACCGCGAGCGCGCCCCCGAGGCCGCTGGCGGTGCCGGCAAGATCGGGCCGCACGCTCATCATCCCGGCATTGGCATTGGGCATGACCATGCCGTTGCCCAGCCCCATGACCGCCACCGCGCCGAAGAAGGCCAGCGGATGGTGCAGTTGCGCGAGGTTCGCGGCCAGCGCGCCCCCCACCGCCGCCACCGTCACCACCGCGCCCCAGAGGATCATCCGGTCCATGCCCCACTGCATCGACCAGCGCCCCGAGGCATAGTTGCCCAGGAGATAGCCGATCGAGGGCGCGGCGAACCAGTAGCCGACCTCGGCCGGGGTCAGCCGGAACACCGTCTCGCCCACGAAGGGCGCGCCGCCCAGATAGGCGAAGAAGGCCCCCGAGGCCAGCGTCGCGGCCATCGCATAGCCCCAGAACCGCCCCGACCGCGCCAGCACCGGATAGGCCCGCAACTGGGCGCGCAGCGACAACCCGCCCCGCGCGGTTTCCCCCATGTCGGCCCAGGCCAGCAGCAGCACGGCCAGCCCGAGGACGAACATCGCGGTGAAGCTGGCCTTCCAGCCCCAGAGCTGTTCCAGCGCCCCGCCCGCGATGGGGGCCAGCATCGGCACCACCGCCATGCCCATGGTGACATAGCCGATCCGGCTGGCCGCCGCCGCCCCCGCCACCATGTCGCGCACCACCGCCCGCGACAGCACGAGGCCCGTCGTCACCACCGCCTGGACCATCCGCATGGCGAGGAACCAGCCCGCGTTCGGGGCCAGCAGCGTCCCGGCCGTGGCGGCAAGGAAGATCACCAGCGCCCCCAGCATCACCGGCCGGCGCCCCCAGCGGTCGCTGATCGGCCCGACCAGCAGCTGCACCACCGCCGAGGCCCCGAGATAGGCCGAGACGGACAGTTGCATCACCCCGTATTCGACGCCGAAATGCCGCGCCATGCCGGGCAGCGACGGCAGGAACACGTTCATGGACAGCGCGGCGATCCCCGCCAGCGCCACCAGCGTGGCCATCCTCGGCGGCGTCACCGCCCCGGTCATGAAGGACAATCGTTGCTCTCCGGAAAGATCAGGGCGGAACCCCCTGCCCATGTCGCCATGCGAGGTTCCTGTCCCGAAGGCGCCGCGAAGGCAAGCGGGACGCACCGGGGCCGGTGAGTGTGTGGAGCCTCCACGGTCGAGACCGCTGGCACCCGCAGGGGCTTTCCTGCGCCCGTGGGCGCGGGTCTCCTTATGCCGCCAAGGGTCGCACCGGGGGCGGGGCGACCTATTGGCGGGCCGAAGTCACGATGCCGGGGGGGCGCCGTCCCCGACGCGGCGGAGCATCTCGTTCAGGATGCCCGCGACCCCCTCGGGGGCGTGGTCGGGCAGGTGATGGCCGGCCCTGAGGCTGACCACCTCGGCCCCCGGGATGGCCTGCGCGACCCGTGCCACATATTCGGGCGGCCGCAGCACGTCATCCTCGCCCGAGCCGAGGATCACCGGGCAGGCGACCTCGCCCAGACGCGGGAACAGGTCGGTGCGGCTGAGCATCCGCAGGTAGGCCGCGAAGGACCCCGGATCGTTGGCCATCCAGCGGCCGCGCACCGCGGCGAAATGGTCGGGGTCGGCGTCGCGGTAGGGCTGCGGATAGGTGCGGTCCAGCAGCAGCGGCTCGACCGCGCGCAGGCCCTCGGTTTCCATCCGGTCGGCCAGCGCCCGGACGGCGGCCACGTTTTCGGGCCGGGTGTCGAGGGCCGGGTCCAGCGGGACCACCCCCGCCGCCCGGTCGGGATGATCCAGCGCGAATTGCAGCGCCACCGCGCCGCCGACGGCGCAGCCGGACAGGACCACCGGCCCCTCGATCCCCAGGTGGGTGATCAGGTGGAACAGGTCGGCCGCAAGGTCCGTCATGGCGAAATCGCCCCGGACCCGTTCCGACATCCCCATCCCCCGCATCTCGGGGATCAGGCAGGCCTGGTCCGGCGCAAGATGCGGCAGCACCAGGTCCCAGCTTTCGATCGAGCCGCCCATCTCGTGCAGCAGGATCAGGCACGGCCCCCGCCCCGGACGGTGGCGGTGGCGCAGCAGCTTTCCGTTGACCTCGACCCAGCGCATCGTCGCTCCTCCGTCTGCCTCGGCACATGGGCGGCATCCTATTGCCGGACCGGACCGGCGGGAAAGGGCAGGGCGGGGAATCTTTGCGCTTGACCGGGAAACGGCCGAACTGTTACGATATGCGAACACTTGTCCACCATAAGGACATTTATCATGGTGGTGGAGAAGCGGTGAAAGGGCGACATCCTTGGGGAGGAGTCAGCCATGTTCGACATCAGGATGACGGCTGCGGCCCGCGCGGCCGCCAGGCCCGCCTGCGGCAACAGCGATCATGCCGGATGGAATGCGGCGCCGGCGGGGGTTTGCCCCGGTCATTCCGGTGCAACGCGCACGGCCCTTGCCAACCCGCGCCAGGCGGCGCCGGCAAGGTGATGTTCCCGGCGGCGGCGCGAGGCCGCCTCCGGGTCGGGATGGCCCGCAACCGCGATGGCTGCGCAAGGGCTGTGAACGTCTGACAGCAGAATGACCGGGAGGGGTCGAACAATGTTCAGGTGGTATCAAGAAGGGACGCCGAAAGAGCGCAAGACCTTCTGGGCTTGCTACAGCGGTTGGGCGCTGGATTCTTACGACGTCCAGATCTTCAGCTTCCTTTTGCCGACCCTGATGGGGCTGTGGGCGCTGACCAAGGCCGAGGTCGGGATGATCGGCACGCGGCGCTGCTGTCGGCGGCCGCGGGCGGCTGGATCGCGGGCATCATCAGCGACCGCATCGGCCGGGTCCGGGTGCTGGTCTTCACGGTGATCTGGTTCACCGCATGGGGCATCGTCGCGGGCTTCGCCCAGAACTACTGGCAACTGATGGCCGCGCGGGTGATGCAGGGCTTCGGCTTCGGCGGCGAATGGGCCGTCGGCGCGGCGCTCATCGGCGAGGTCATCAACCCCAAGCACCGCGGCAAGGCCATGGGCTTCGTGCAGTCGGCCTTTTCGCTGGGCTGGCTGGGCTCGGCGATCACCGCGATCACCATTCTCGCGATCTTCGAGCCTGACCTGGCCTGGCGCATGACCTTCTGGCTCAGCGCGATCCCGGCGGCGCTGATCTTCTGGGTCCGGCGGGGCCTGGACGAATCCACCGCCTACAAGAAGGCGGCCGAGCGGCCGCATGACAAGGCGTCCTTCGCGACCGTCTTCAAGCCGCAATACATCAAGTTCACGACCCTGGGCGCGCTGCTGGTCTTCGGGATGCAGGCCTCGTCCTATGTCGTGCTGATCTGGCTGCCGACGCTGCTGGTGGAACGCGGGCTGCAGAAAGGCTCGCAGCTTCTGACGATCTTCGTGATGGCGACCGGCACCTTCTGCGGCTTCGTGCTGACCGCCTACCTGTCGGACCGCTGGGGGCGCAAGGCCACGCTGCTGTTCATGTCGGTGGCCTCGTGGATCCTGACGGTGACCTACATGCTGGTGCCGCTGACGCCTGCGCTGTCGCATATCCTCAGCTTCTTCGTCGGTGCCGGCGTGATCGGGATGTTCGCGGCGATCGGGCCGTTCCTGTCGGAACTGTTCCCGACCGAGGTGCGCACGACCTGCATGGGCTTTTCCTACAACCTCGGCAAGACCGCCGCGGCCTTCTGCATCACCGGCGTCGGGCTGCTGGCCGTCCCGATGGGGCTGGCGCCGGCCATCGCGGTCTTCTGCTTCGTGGCCTATGCGCTGGCCTGCCTGGCGCTGCTGCTGCTGCCCGAAACCAAGGGGCGCGACCTGACTGCGATCAGCCTGGACCTGCCGGACGGGGCGCAACGGGCGCCCGCCACCTGACGGGGACACCGCCCGTCACGAACGGAAAAACGCGCCGCGGCCATGTGCCGCGGCGCGTTTCATTTGCGGGGGCCGGAGTCGAGGGCGTCAGGACAGCGCCGACAGGATGCCCCTTGCGCGGATGCGCACCGGCTCATCGACCATGGCGCCGTCCACGGCCACGGCGCCGTCGCCCGAGGCCAGCACCCGGCGCGCCCATTCCACCTCGGCCTCGGAGGGCAGGAAGGCGCGGGCGACGGCGGCGATCTGGGCGGGATGGATGCAGAGCTTGCCGGTCATCCCCAGGGCCCGCGCGTGGGCGGCGTCACCATGGGCCACCGCGCCGTCCCCCAGTTGCACCGTCACCCCGTCAAGGGGCGGGGCGATCCCGGCCAGCCGCGAGGCCAGCACAAGTTCGGACCGGGCGGGCAGCAGCACCTCGCGGTCATGCGCGCAGCCGAGGTCGGCGCAGTAATCGACCGAGCCGAAGGCCAGCCGCACCGGCCCCGCCGCCGCGATGGCGCGGGCATTGGCGATGCCCTTGGCGGATTCCACCAGCGCGACCAGCGGCACGTCGCCCAGCCTTCGGGCCACCGCCGATGTGGTTTCGGCATCCTCGGCCTTGGGCAGGATCGCCCCGGAAAAGCGCCCCCCCGCCAGCGCGGCAAGGTCCGCCTCGTGCCATGGCGTGCCCGCGGCATTGATGCGGACCAGCACCGGCCGGTCGGTGAAATCGGCCGAGATCAGCGCCCGCGCGGCCTCCTTGCCCGAGGGTGCGACGGCGTCCTCGAGATCGAGGATCACCGCGTCGGCGCCCGAAGCCGCGGCCTTGGCGAAGCGGTCCGGGCGGTCGGCGGGCACGAACAGCGCGGTGCGGGCCTGCGCGACGCCTACCATTGGACGCGGGCCTCCATCCCGACCGGGCCGTTCGCGCTGGCGGTCCACAGCTTCATGCCCTCGCCGTCGTCGGTGGCGTTCAGGGTGAAATCGGCGGTGTCGAAGATCGGCGACATGGCCCGGACAGTCACCCGCGCGGGCAACGCGCCACGCAGGTCCTGCGCCATATGGACCAGCATCGTCCCCTGCAGCGGGCCGTGGACGATCAGGCCGGGATAGCCCTCGACCTCGCGCGCATAGGGCAGGTCGTAATGGATGCGGTGGCCGATGAAGGTCACGGCCGAATAGCGGAACAGCAAGGGCGGCGTGGGCGTGACGGTCCGCACATGGGCGCCCGCCGGGGCGGGCGGGGGCGCGGCTTTCGCCTTTTCCTCGCCGGCCGGGCCGCGATAAACGATGTCGGTCCGTTCGGTCAGCACCGGGCGGCCGTCGCTGGCGTAGCTGTCTTCCAGCGTGACGAAGCACAGCAGGCCCGAGCGGCCCTCCTTGGCGCTGACGTCGAGGATGCGCGAGACGCGCGAGACGGTTTCGCCGATGCGGATCTCGCCGGTGAACTCCATCGTCGAGCCGGCGCGCATCCGCCGCGGCAGGGGTACCGGCGGCAGGAAGCCGCCGCGGGACGGGTGGCCGTCCTCGCCCAATTCGGCGGTGGGGGCGGCGGGCTGGCACAGGCAGTAATGCACCATGCGCGGCGCGTCCGCGCCCGGTGCGGTGTCGCCCTCGCGGTCCAGCATCGCGTTGAACCGCTGCGCGAGGACCGGGGTCATCAGCTCGCTGGCGCTTTCCTCGCGCCCGATCCAGCCGCGCAGGTGGTCGATGTCCAGTTGCATACCCGCCCCCTTCAGAAGCTGCGCGGCAGGCCGAGGATATGCTCGCCCACATAGGACAGGATCAGGTTGGTCGAGATCGGCGCGACCTGATACAGCCGGGTTTCCCGGAACTTGCGTTCCACGTCGTATTCGGCGGCAAAGCCGAAGCCGCCGTGGAACTGGATGCAGGCGTTGGCGGCCTCCCAGCTTGCTTTCGCCGCCAGATACTTGGCCATGTTGGCCTGGGCGCCGCTGTCCTGGTGGGCGTCGTAAAGCCGGCAGGCTTCCCAGCGCATGAGGTTCGCGGCCTCGACCTCGATGAAGCTTTCGGCGATGGGGAACTGGACGCCCTGGTTCTGGCCGATGGGGCGGCCGAAGACGACGCGCTCGTTGGCGTATTTCGTCACCCGGTCGATGAACCAGTAGCCGTCGCCGATGCATTCGGCGGCGATCAGGGTGCGTTCGGCGTTCAGGCCGGTCAGGATATACTTGAAGCCGCGGCCTTCCTCGCCGATCAGGTTTTCGGCCGGGATCTCGAGGTTGTCGAAGAACAGCTCGTTGGTTTCGTGGTTGACCATGTTGGCGATGGGGTTGACGACCATGCCATTGGCAACCGCCTCCTTGACGTCGACGAGGAAGATCGACAGCCCTTCGGATTTCTTCTTCACCTCGGACAGGGGCGTGGTGCGCGCCAGCAGGATCATCAGGTCGGAATGCTGGACCCGGCTGATCCAGACCTTCTGGCCGTTGATGACATACTTGTCGCCCTTCTTCACGGCGGTGGTCTTGAGTTGCGTGGTGTCGGTGCCGGTGGTCGGCTCGGTCACGGCCATGGACTGCAGGCGCAATTCACCGCTGGCGATCTTCGGCAGGTATTTCTGGCGCTGTTCCTCGGACCCGTGGCGGACAAGGGTGTTCATGTTGTACATCTGCCCGTGGCAGGCGCCCGAGTTGCCGCCCGAACGGTTGATCTCCTCCATGATGACCGAGGCTTCGGCAAGGCCGAGGCCCGAGCCGCCGTATTCTTCCGGGATCAGGGCGGCCATCCAGCCGGCCTCGGTCAGCGCGTCCACGAATTCCGCAGGGTAGGCGCGCTCGTCGTCGATGCGGCGGTGGTATTCATCGGGGAACTGCGCGCAAAGGGCGCGCACCGCGTCGCGGATGTCCTGATACTGGTCCGAGGTCGTGTGCTTCATGGCTTGGGGTCCGGTCAATGCGTTCAGGGAAGGCCCATGCAGGGCCGGTGCGCGGGTCGGGGCCTTGTCAGGCCGCGGGGCGGGGATCGTCGCGGAACTCGGTCGCCCGGACCGAGGGGCGGTCGCGGAAGCCCGCGTGCCAGGCGGCGAGCCTGGGCCGGCCCTCGGGCCAGTTCTCGGCCGAGAAGCGGAAATCGAGATAGCAGAGCGCCACCCCGATGGCGATGTGGCCCACGTCGAAATCCCGCGCGGCGATGGCGTCGATATTCGCCTCCAGCCAGTCGAGGGTGCTGAGGGTCTTGCGCCGCCAGGCTGCGATCTGCTGGTCGCTGCGCTGGGGTTCGGGCCGCATCCGGGTTTCCACCAGCCAAGGCAGGGCGATGTCCATCAGCCCCGAGCCGGTCGCCTCGTCGCGCAGCGCGGCCAGCCGCGCCTCGGGGTCGGCGGGGAACAGCTGCGGCCCGGTGGTCCCGGTCGCGTCGGCCCATTCGCAGATCACCCGGCTGTCCCAGATCGGGGGCAGCCCCTCGCGTTCCAGTGTGGGGATCTTGCTGAGGGGGTTGGTTTCCATCAGCCCTTCATGCGGGACCATGGGGTCGGCGGCGGTGCGGACGGTCTGCACCTTGTCCGCAAGGCCCTTTTCATGGATGGCGACCATGGCCTTGCGGACATAGGGCGAGCGGGGCGACCAGTGAAGCGTGGGCATCTGTCCTCCTTCGGGTGCAGCAGCGGGGTTCATGGGTTGTCGGCCTCAAGCGAGGCGCGGTGTTCGGGGGGCGCGATCCCCAGCATCAGGCGGCGGCGGTCGCGCAAGGTGCGGCCGCGCAGGTCAGCCACGCCATGTTCGGTCACGATGATGCCCGCATCGGCGCGGGCGGTGGACACCGGGCCGGACAGGCGGGCGACGATGCGCGACTGCCCGGTCTTCGGCACGCTGGCCGGCAGGGCGATGACGGGAAGCCCGCCGTGGGACCGCGCGGCGGCGCGCAGGAAATCCCCCGCAGCCCCCACCGCGCCGACATAGGTGCCGCCCGCGATCTCGGCGTTGATCTGGCCGGTCAGGTCCACCTCGATCGCCGAGTTGATCGCGGCGAAGCGCTCGATCCGCGCAAGCACAGCCGGATCATGGGTGTAGGAGGTGGGCGCCAGCCGCAGGGCGTCGTTGCCATCGGCCCAGGCCCAGGCTTCCGGGCCGCCCATGATCGCGCCGGTGACGGTCAGGCCGGGGTCGATGGACTTGCGCGCATTGGTAAGCGCGCCCCCTGCGGCCAGCCGGGCCACGCCGTCGCCGATGGTGCCGGAATGGATGCCGAGGTCGCGGTGGCCCCCCAGCGCCGCAAGGATCGCCTCGGGCAACTGGCCGATGCCGAGCTGCAGGGTCGCGCCGTCCTCGATCAGCCCGGCCACGCGGGCGGCGATGGCCTGGGCGGTTGCCCCGGCCGCGGCTTCGGGCATGGCAAGGGGGTCGCGCGAGGAATGGACGATCACGTCGATCTCGTCGGGGCGCACCCGCCGGCTGCCGAAGGTCTGCGGCAGGCGGTCGTTCACCTCGGCCACGACCATGGCCGCGCGGGGGATCAGGTCGGCGATGTATTCCGACACGAGGCCCATGGAATGGCTGCCGTCCGGCCCGGCGGGGGGCAGGTGCAGCAGCAGCAGGTCCACCGGCGACAGCGCATCGGCGAACTGCCCGTAGGTCAGCGGCAGGATGTCGAGCGCCCCCGCCCGCGCCAGCCGCCGGTTGTTCCCGGCCCCGGTGTAGGACACGAAGCTGACGCAATCGGCGTGTTCGGGCGCAACCGACCCGGACAGGGAAATCCCGATCCCGGCGCGGAAGCCGCCGACCCGGTGGCGTGCCGCCATCAGGCTTTCGGTCAGGCACAGCGGCTCGGCCGAGGCCTGGCCCCAGGCCACCATGCCGCCCGCGGGCAGAAGGCCGCGCCAGTCCAGATCGCCGGCAGCGACGGACAGGGCGGCGCGGCCGCTCATTCCTCGGCCCGTTCGAACACCGCGGCCATGCCCTGGCCGCCGCCGATGCACATGGTTTCCAGCCCGTAGCGCCCGCCCCGGCGGCCGAGTTCACGAACCAGCGTGGTGGCGATCCGCATCCCCGTCGCGCCGACCGGATGGCCCAGCGAGATGCCCGAGCCGTGGACGTTCAGCCGGTCGGGGTCGTTCCAGCCCCAGCCCTTCAGCACCGACAGCACCTGCACGGCAAAGGCCTCGTTCAGTTCCACGAGGTCCATGTCGTCAAGGGACAACCCGTTGCGGGCAAGCAGCTTCTGCACGGCGGGCACCGGGCCGATGCCCATGGTCGCCGGCTCGCAGCCCGCCACGGCCCAACTGTGGAACCAGGCGAGGGGCTGCAGGCCAAGCTCGGCCAGCTTGTCCTCGGCCACCACCAGACAGGCGCTCGCGGCGTCGTTCTGCTGGGCCGCGTTCCCGGCGGTGACGGTGCCGCCCTTCATGATCGTGCGCAGGCCCGACAGCGATTCAGCCGTCACGCCGGGACGCACGCCCTCGTCGCGGTCAAGGACCACATCCGCCCCTTTCCGCTGGGGGACGGCGACCGGCACGACCTCGTCGGCGAAGACGCCGTTCGCCCAGGCGGCCTCGGCGCGCTGCTGGCTGCGGGCGGCATAGGCGTCGGCCTCCTCGCGGGTGATGTTGTAGTCGCGGGCGAGGTTCTCGGCGGTCTCGATCATGCCGGAAATCTTGCCGAAGCGGCGTTCGGGCTGCGAGCGTTCGCGGCCCCGGTCCAGCCGGTCGTACAGATGGATGTTGCCGGCGCGGGCGCCCCAGCGCACGTCGGTGGCGTAATATTCGATGTTCGACATCGATTCGACGCCGCCCGCCATGACCACGTCGCAGGCCCCGGTCTGCACCATCATCGCCGCACTCGCCAGCGCCTGAAGGCCGCCGCCGCAGCGCCGGTCAAGCTGCATCCCCGGCACCCCCACGGGGAAATCGGCTTCCAGCGCGACCCAGCGGCCGATGCAGGGCGCCTCGGAATTGGCATAGGACTGGGCGAAGACCACGTCGTCGATACGTTCCGGGTCAAGCCCGCTGCGTTCGACCACGGCCCTGGCGACATGGGCCCCCAGCTTTTCCGCCGTCAGCGGGCGCAGGGTGCCGCCAAAGGCGCCCACGGGGGTGCGCAGCGGCATGACGATGGCGGCTCGTCGCATGGGGGTCGTCATGGGGGGGCGGTCCTTTCCTTGGGGTCAGCGTTGCGGCAGCGACAGGTCCGGCCAGTCGGCGCCCTCGAAGACATAGCCGTCGCCCTGGCGGCGGACATAGCCGCAGCAGGGCGGGCCGAAATGCATCGGCATGATCAGGGTGCCCTTGTCGGCGGCCTCGGCCAGAACCCGGGCGCGGGTCTCGCGGGCGACCTCGGGCAGGGCGCAATAGGCGGTGTTGAGGTCGGGATGGGCGATCTGCAGCGGCGAATGGAACACGTCGGCGGTGAACAGCCCTTCCTCGCCGTCGGATTTCAGGCGGAAGCTCAGCATCCCCGGCGTGTGGCCGGGCACGGGTTCCACCGTGAGGCAGCCGAGGATCTCGCCGGCGTCGTCGGCGATGAAATCGACCAGCCCGGCATCGACCACCGGCACCACGCTGTCGTCCCAGCTGTCGTCCATCACCGCGTCGCGGGCCTGCTTCAGCGCGACCTCATAGTGGCGGAAGTCGGTTTCGGGCATCAGGTAGCGGGCATTGGGGAAGGTCGGCACCCATTCGCCGTCCACCAGCACCGTGTTCCAGCCGGTGTGGTCCATGTGCATGTGGGTCTGGATCACATGGGTGACGCGCTCGCGCCCGGCGCCGGCGGCTTCCAGCCATTCCAGCACGCGGTTGTTCAGCCGGTTCATCCGGGCCGCGGCGCGGGGCTTGTCGTTGCCGACGCCGGTGTCGATCAGGATCACCTTGCCGTCCAGCTCGACCACCCAGATCTGGATGGTGACGATCAGCCGGTTCATCGCGGGGATGTAGTGATGCGGCGCCAGCCAGTCGGCCGCCGCGTCCAGTTCCGCCTGCGGCAGCGAGGGGAACAGGAAGGCCGGGTCATGGGTCGGGGCTGCGTATTCGACGACGCGCGTCACGCGGGCGCGGCCGATGGTGCGGGACTGGATCATCTGGCGGCTTCCTTTTGCAATCAGGCGCGCGGCGGCAGCGGCAGGCCCTCGGGGGTGATGTATTGCGGGCGGCCCACGAAGCCTTCCGACAGGGGGGCGTGGTAGTAGAAGGTGATCTGCCGCTTGCGGAAGCGCCAGAGCCCGTTCTCGCGCCGCAACTCGTCGTCGTAATGCCCGGCCGAGACGTAGGAGACGCCCTTCTTGACCGACAGATACTGCATCGAGATGCGGCCGGTGGCGGTGTCGCCGTCCAGTTGAACGGTGGCGTTGGTGCAGAAATGCCAGAACCCTTCGGCCAGCCGGTCCACCGTGGTGCTGAAGAAGCGGTGGATGGCGTCGCGGCCGGTCACATGGGCGAGGCCCTGGAACTCGCCGTCGGCGGTGAACAGCGTGGCCAGCGCGTCCCAGTCGCGGGCATCCAGCACATGGCAGTAATGCGCGCGCAGTTCGGAAATGGCCTGCCGGTCCTCGACCGCGCGCAGCCTGGCGTCCAGATCGTTCATCCTTGCCTCCTTCAAGCGGCCGTCACGCGGGCCGGGCGCAACTCGGCGCCGGTCATGTCCTGCAACTGGTCATGGGTGATGCCGGGCACCATCTCGACAAGCTCGAAGCCGCGGGGGGTCACGTCGATCACGGCCAGGTCGGTGTAGATGCGCCCGACCGCGCCGGGGGCGGTCAGCGGATAGGCGCAGCTTTCGACCAGCCGCGGGGCGCCGTCCTTGGTGACGTGGTTCATCGCCACCCACACCCGGCGCGCGCCCACCGCCAAGTCCATCGCCCCGCCCACCGCGGGCGCGGTGTCGTTTTCCGAGGTCGCCCAGTTGGCGATGTCGCCATTCGCGGCGACCTGGTAGGCCCCCAGAACACACAGGTCCAGATGCCCGCCGCGGATGATGGCGAAGCTGTCGGCGTGGTGGAAATAGGACCCGCCGGGCTGCAGGGTGATGTACTGCTTGCCCGCGTTGATCAGCCAGGGGTTGACGTCACCCTCGTCCGGGGCGGGACCGATGCCGAGGATGCCGTTCTCCGAATGGAAGACCACCTCGCGGTCCTCGGGCACCTCGTCGGCGACCAGCGTCGGCACGCCGATGCCCAGGTTGACATACCAGCCCTCGGGGATGTCCTGCGCGATCCGGGCCGCGATCTCGCGGCGGGAACGCGGCTTCCAGCTTGTGCTGTCCATGATGACCTCTCGATGACCGGTGTCAGAGCCGGGGGGCCCCGTATTCGATATGCACGACGCGGTTGACGAAGATGCCGGGGGTGACGATCACCTCGGGGTCCAGCGTTCCCAGCGGTTCCAGATGCTGGGCCTGCGCGATCGTCAGCCCCGCCGCCATGGCGCAGACCGGGTTGAAGTTGCGGCTGGCGTCCTTGTAGGTCAGGTTGCCCCAGCGGTCGGCCTGCCAGGCCTCGACCAGCGCCACGTCGCCGGGAAGCGCCTGTTCAAGGACGTGCTGGCGGCCGCCGAACTCGCGCACCTCTTTCCCCGCGGCCAGTTTCGTGCCGGCCCCGGTGGGGGTGTAGAAGGCGGGGATCCCCGCGCCCGCCGCCCGCATCCGTTCGGCCAGCGTGCCCTGCGGCACCAGTTCCAGTTCCAGCCTGCCGGCCTTGTAGACTTCCTCGAAGATGGTCGAGCCGACGATCCGGGGATAGCTGCAGATCAGCTTGCGGATGCGGCCTTCCTTCAGCAGCCGGGCCAGCCCGACCTGTCCGTAGCCGGCGTTGTTGGCCACCACCACGAGGTCCCTGACGCCGGTTTCCAGCACCCCCTCGATCAGGTGGGTCGCCTGGCCCACCGCGCCGAAGCCGCCAAGCAGCAGCGTCATGCCGTCGGTGATGCCCGAAAGCGCCTCGGCCACAGAGGTAACGGTCTTGTCTATCATCCCCGACGCCTCCCCGCGCCCAAAAGTCCAGTATGCGAACTTTTGTCCAATATTGGGCTATGCTCACGCGTCTGTCAAGAAGACAGTTGTTCGCATACCGGACTTGTGGCGATGGAATGCCGCAGCTAACCTGCAGCCTCTTCGCAAGACCGCCAACCTTTTTCCCGGCTACCGTGAACATGAACAAGATCGACGAGGCCGCCGTCGCCGGCACGGGCCGTTCCACCGACTTTGTCGAGGCGCTGGCGCGGGGGCTGCGGGTGCTGGAATCCTTCACCCTGCCGGGCAACGACATCCAGCGCGGACGCATGACGCTGACCGAGGTGGCGAAGCTGACGAACCTGACGCGCGGCACCGCACGGCGGCTGCTGCTGACGCTGAAGGACATGAACTACGTCGATTCGGACGGAAAGCAGTTCTGGCTGACGCCGCGGCTCTTGCGGCTGTCGCAGGGCTTCCAGACCCCCATCGGCCTGGGCGACCAGGCCGTGGCGCTGCTGCACGCGCTGACGCAGGTGATCGACGAATCGGCCTCGGTGGCGATCCTGGACCTTGAATCGGTGGTCTATGTCTGCCGGGTCGAGGTGCGGCGCATCTATTCCTCGCGGATCGTCAACGGCACCCGGCTGCCGGCGGCCTCGACCTCGGTCGGGCGGGTGCTGCTGGCCAGCCTGTCGGACGAGCAACTGGGGATCTGGCTCGACCGCTTCCCGCTGCAGAAGCTGACCCCCCACACCATCGTGGACCGCGCGGCCTTCCTGGACGAGATCGCGCGGATCAGGGCGCAGGGTCATGCGATCCTCGACCAGGAGCTTGAGATCGGCATCCGCTCGGTCGCGGTGCCGATCGTCAACGATCTCGGGCGGACGATGGCGGCGCTGAACGCCTCGACCTCGACGGCCCGGCATTCGACGGCGGACCTGCGGGACGTGTTCCTGCCCGAGCTTCTGAAGACCTCGGCAGAACTGTCCAGGGTGATGAACTGGTAGCGGCGTGCAGGGGGCGGGCGGCATGACGGCGGTGATCTTCGACCTTGACGGCACGCTGGTGGACAGCGTGCCCGACATGCACATGGCGATGAACCGGGTGCTGGCCGAGCGCGGCCACGACCCCCTGCCGGTGGACCGCCTGCGCGGCTTCGTCGGCCACGGGGTCCCCGTGCTGGTGCGCCGGGTGATGGAGGCAGCGGGCGTCCCCGGCGACGGCTTCGACGACTGGCACGACGGCTACATGCGCTGCTACGGCGAAGGCATCTGCGTGGAAACCCGGCCCTATCCCGGCGTGACCGGGGCGCTTGCCGCGCTGGCGGCGCGGGGCTTCCGGCTGGGGGTCTGCACCAACAAGCCGCAGGGGCTGACCGAGGCGCTGCTGGACGGCCTGGGCCTGGGCGCCTGCTTCGGGGCGGTGCTGGGGGGCGACAGCGCCTTTGGCTGCAAGCCCGACCCCGCGCCCCTGCGCGAGGTGCTGGCGCGCCTTGGCGGCGGGCCGGCGGTGATGGTCGGCGACAGCGCCGCCGACATCGGCGCGGCCCGCGCGGCGGGAATGCCGGTGATCCTTTACACCGGCGGCTATGCCGGTCCGTCGCTGGACGAGACGGCGGCGGATGCGGCTTTCGGCGACTGGTCGCGGCTGCCCGGCCTCGTGGGCGGCCTGCTGGCCCGGCAGTCCCCTGATCGCGGCGCAGGCGGCTGACCGCCCCGGGTGAAGCCGGAAAAGGGAAAGTTCGAGAAACCGTCGCAGGTCCCTGCCGCCTGCCTGTCGTCCATCCGCAGGCAGGCTTGCCCGGTTCCGGCGCCGGATGACAGGACCGGAGGGCAGGGCGCGGGGAACCGCAGGCGAAGGCCGTCCCGCCGGGGTCACTCGCGGCCCAGCAGGCCCCTTTCCCTTGCCCGGTCGACCAGCATCTTCACGCTGGAGGGCTGCCAGTCGGTCCGCCCGCGCGGGGTGCGCTCGCGCATCTCCTCCAGCCGCCCGCAGATCGCCTGCAGGGTGATCCGCGGGTCCGCCCCCTTGATGGCGGCCACGACCGCAAGCAGCCGGTCGTCCCCCGAGGCCGGGCGCGCCCGCGCGAGGACCGTTTCCGGCAGCAGCCCTTCGCGCACAAAGCGGGACACGGCGCGGCGCAGCCGCTCGGCGGTCCAGGGCGGCGTGCCCGCGGGGCGGCGGGCGTTGATGATGCGGGCAAGGTCGCGCCACGGCATGTCGGGGCGGTGGCGGCGCACCAGCGGGACCCATTCCCCGGCGCTCGCCTCCAGCTTCGCAAGATAGCCCTCGTCGCGGGCGCGGGCGACCTTGCGCCGCGCCGCGGGGTCGCCGCGCTTCAGGCCGGGGTTCCCGCCCACCCGCCCGGCGGCGCGGGCCGAGGCCAGCCCCGCCATGGTCCGCTCGCGGATCAGCGCCCGTTCCAGTTCCGCCGCCGCGCCCAGGACCTGCAGGGTGAACTTGCCCTGCGGGCTGGCCGTGTCGATCGGATCGTGCAGCGAGCGGAAATGCGCGCCCCGCGCCTCGACCGCCTCGATCACCTCGAGCAGGTGCGACAGCGAGCGCGCGAGGCGGTCGATGCGGACGACGACCAGCGTGTCGCCGGGGGCGATCCCGCGCACCAGCCGGGCAAGGACCGCGCGCGCGTGCGAGGCGCCCGAGCCGGTCTCGGACCGGATGTCGGTGCAGCCGGCGGCCTGCAGTTCCGCGACCTGTGGGGCTGTGGTCTGCTCGTCCGTCGAGACATGGCGTAATCGCGGCGCCCACTGCCTGATCGGATGGAGCATGCTGTGATCCTGGCCTAGTACCATGGAGGACGCCATGCCGGTTTACGCTGCCCTGGACGTGTCAAAGGCGAGCACGCAAGTCCACGTCGTCGACGAGACGGGGACCTGCCTGTGGCGGGGCAAGTCACTGACCCATCCCGAGGCTCTGGCCGAGGCGCTCGCGCCGTTCGCGAGCGACCTCGTCAAGGTCGGCCTCGAGACCTGCTGCTTGTCGACCTGGTTGGGCCACGAGCTGCGCGACCGAGGCCTGCCGGTGGTCTGCATGGACGCCCGGCAGGCGCACGCGGCGCTGTCGGTCACGATGAACAAGACCGACGCCAACGACGCCCGTGGGCTCGCGCACCTGGCTCGCGCGCAGGCCTTTACCGCGAGGTTCGCCTCAAGGGATGGGACGACGTGCGGCTGCGGACGCTGATTCACGCGCGGCGCGCGCTCCTGCGGGCGCAGATCGACATCGCGAACGCCTTGCGCGGTGCGCTGCGGACCTTCGGGCTGATGCTGGCGGCCGGACCGGGCAACGGCGGCGCGCGGGCCTTCGACCGCCGCGTGCGCGAGCACCTCGCGAACCGCCCCGACCTTGTGCCAATCGTCATGCCCATGCTGGAGGCGTGGCAGGCCGTGCGGGCCCAAGTCGTCCAGCACGACCGGGCAATCCGCGCCGCCGTTCGGGCCGACCCGCGTTGCCGCCTCCTGATGACGGCGCCCGGGGTGGGCCACCTGACGGCCCTGGGCTTCGTGGCGGCCATCGGCGACCCGGAGGCGTTCCGTTCGGGCCGAACGGCCGCCGCTTGGATCGGGCTCACGCCGCGACGCTACCAGTCCGGTACCATCGACATGCAGGGGCGCATCTCGCGGCACGGGGACAAGCTCCTGCGCTCCTACCTCTACGAGGCGGCCGCGCACATCCTGACACGGTGCAAAGCCGACAGTGCGATCCGACGCTGGGGCACTGCGCTGCGGGAGCGCATCGGCTTCAAGCGCGCCAACGTGGCCGTGGCGCGCAAGCTGGTCGTGGTGCTGCACGCGATGTGGCGCAGCGGACGCCCCTTCGAGGCGGGCAACGCAGCCACCTAAGGCGCACAGGTTTATCGTTCCAAATAGCGGGAGAAGACACGACCGCAGAAATCCGCCGCTCGCGGCGGAGCGTCCGCCGGGACGCGACCAGGCCACCGCGCTATGCCCGCGGCAGTCCTCGAGATGGGGAACTGCGCTCGCTAACCTTGCGGGGCCTCGTTCGGACACCATCGTGCGGCGGTCGTTTCCGTGCCGACCGCGGAGACAACCCCGACCCCGGCCAGCGCGCTCGCGGCGACATGCGTGGATCCCACGACCGGCCTTGCGACAAACACCTGATTGTCGCAAGGCGGCATGCCGGGCGGCGTTGGGCGCCGTCTGGTCTTGTCCCCGTCACGACAATCCCGCAGAAATCTGCATGCGACAAGCAGTCACCTGCGAGGCTTTGTCGTGAGCCGGAAGGGGCAGGAAGGATCGGATCATGGCACTGGTGGGTTACGCCCGCATTTCCACCACGGAAGGGGGCCAGATCATGGACCGGCAGCTGGACGCCCTGGCCGCCGCAGGCTGCGAGCGGGTGTTCGAGGACCGGGCCTCGGGGGCGACAGGCGCGGAGGGCCGGCCCGGACTGAAGGCCTGTCTCGACTGGCTGCGCGCAGGCGACGTGCTTGTCGTGCTCGATCTCGACCGCTTGGGCCGGCTCGCCGGCGAGCTGGTGCAGCTCATTGACGCCTTGGCCGCGCGCGAGGTGGCGTTCCGGGCCATCAACTCGCCGATGGACACCACCACGCCGCAGGGGCGCGCGTTCCTGCAGATCCAGGCAGCTTTCGCCGAAATGGAGCGCAACGTCATCCGTCAAAGGGTCAGGGAGGGCCTTGCTGCGGCGCGTGCCCGCGGGCGCAAGGGCGGGCGGCCGCGGGTCATGACGGCCGACAAGCTGCGCTACGCCCGGCACCTCACGGCCGATCGCGCGCGGTCGATTTCGTCGATCTGCGCCGAACTGGGCGGGATCAGGCCCTCGACCCTCTATCACTACCTCCACGCCAGCGGCGCGCTGAAACGGCCCGGTCGGGACCTGCTTGGTGATGAACTGGCCGCCGACGATCTGGACGGAGATGTCGCAAAGGGCGCTTGACCCGCTATCCGCGATTAGACAACCCGAGCATAGCTGATCAGCATGAGGGAGGCCGCCGGGCGTCGCCACCCGCAGGCCCGGCCGGGGTTGTCCGTTCCGGTCCTGCCCTGCGCGCCGCTGCTGTCATGGCTTCATGGTGGCCTTCGGCAAGGGATGATCGGCGGTGCGATCGTCCGGCATATGGCACATCCGCGGTGGTTCCGGGAAGTGCGGGGGGATGCCCCCTGCCGCGAAGGCCGGGGTCCGTCCGCTCATGGGGACGAAGAACGACGTGGGGCGCCTCTCGCCCGCGTGAGCCGCGGTGACGCAGAGCCTGGCCGGAAGAAGCGCCGGAACTGCCCTGTTGCGGGGTGAACGGGGATTTCATGCCTGCAGACGGCCAGTTCCGGACGAGGTTTGCAAATCGACAAGGCACGAGGAAACGGCCGTTTGCAGGCGTGTTCAAGGCGGATCACTTGCCGCGCATCCTCGCCTTGCGGCAGCGAGGATCACGGCAGGGCAGGGGATTTCGCATGATCTTTCCGGCTGGCGGGTGACAGGACCGGTCTCGGCAAGGCCCGCATCGGGTCGGTTGTAGTGGCGTGGACAAAAAACGCCCCTGCAAGTAGAGACAACCCGTGCTATGTGAAACAAGATACCTGAAAAGTTCATAATTACAGCTGGATAGCGTCCCCCTCATCCTCCAGGCCGAGAGCCTCGCCGGGCGGCTCGAAGGCATCCTTCTGGCCGATCCCGCGCTGGCCCGGCTGTGGCGCACCGAGGCGAGCCTGCTTGAAGCCGCAGCCTCGGTCGGGCTGGAGGGGGACAGGATCACGACCCCGGGGATGGTGCTGCGCCTGACCGGCGCCATCGCCGTCGCCGAGGACGCGCGGGCGACCGGCATGGCGCTGAAGATCCTCTCGGTCGCCCGGCGGCCGGGCGATCCCTTCGCCGCGCCGGCCGAGACGCTCCGCCGGATCGAGGCCGCGGCGGCACCCGTCGGCCGGGCCGGGGAAGCCGCGAACCGGCTGGAGGATGCCGAGCTGGCGCTTGTGGCCGAGGCGGGGCGGGCCTGGGGGCAGGTGCCGATCCTCGCGGGCTGGCGGGCGGCGGCGGATTACGCCCTGCGCTCGCGCCGCGAAAGCCCGGCGGCCGAGCGGCTGGTCTTCATGGCCGTCGAGGGCGCCGCGCGCCACCTGCGCGGGCTGTCGCCGCAAGCGCCCCGCCCCCAGCCCGAGGACGCCGGGGCGCAGGCGCTGCTGATGCCGGCCGAGGCAGGCTGGGTCCTTGCGCCCTCGGTGGCGCTGACCCGCAACGGCTTTCGCCAATGGTCGCCGCTTTCGGGCCTGCCCGCCTTCCTTGAGGCCGCGTCCCGCAGCCTGTCGCATGATCTCGGCCACCTCGGCAGCCTGCGCCACGAACTGGCGCGGCTGCAGTCCATGGCCGCCACCGCGCATGGCCGCTCGCGGCGGGCCGACCTGGTGGAGTTCCTGAAGCTGCAGCCCGTCATCAACTCGGCGATGGTGGTGGACCGCCTGGGCGTGACCCGCCGGACGGCGCTTGCCCTGATCGGTGAGCTTGTCGAGGCGGGCTGCCTCGTGAACCTCATGGCCCGGCGCGCGGCGCGCTTCTGGGCGCTTCCCTCGCTGGCCGCGCGCATGACGCCCCTGCCCGGCGTCCGCAGGCCGCACGGGGCGCCCGAGCGGCTCGGGGAAAGGGGGAAGCATCCGTCCCGGCTGCGCGAACAGTTCGACGAGGACCGGCTGGACCGCATCATGTCGGAACTGGATGCGGCGATGTCGGGGATCGACAGGCTGCTGAAGGGCAGGGCGTAGCGGCAGGGGCGCTTCCCGCCTTGCCCGCCCGGAACAGAGCGGGATCATGTCCGGCCGAGCCTCGGGAAGATCGGGCCTCTGCCCACGGCGGCTTGCGCCCCTTTGTTCTTTGGGAACACGTCCGGCCTGCCGCCATCAGGCCGTTCAGGCGGCCCTCGGGCAACTGCCTGCGTGCCCGCATCAGGGATCGTTCCAAGGGATGCAAACGCATCGGTCAGGATGATGCGCTGGCCGATCCTGAAAGCGTCATGGCTCGCGAACCGGCGATCAAAGGCCGGAGGCGGGCGGCAGCCTGGCGCCTGTCGCGGTGTGCAAGGCGCTGACGCGGGCCTGCGGAATCCATCCCAAGGCAGTGCTTCCTGAAGCCGCCTTCAGCCTCGTCAACGGTGTCCGTGCCCATGCCGGACAGCCGCATCGCAGGACGTGGATGAAGCGGAACAGGACCGGCGGCTGTCCGCCGCCGGGCCGGCCGTCATTGTTGCAGGTGATCCAGCCGCGCCCTCAGGTCGATGACAAGGCCGCCCGGCTGCCAGTCGAAGCTGATCGCGCCGCCGAACTGGTCCGTGGCGGTGGCATGGGCAAGCTGGCTGCCGAAACCCTGGGTGTCCGGCGGCGTGATCCCCGCGCCGCCGACCTCTTCCTTCCAGACCAGGGCCAGTTCCTCCGCCGAGGCCGACCAGGTGACGGTGATGCGGCCCTCGGCCGTGGCCAGCGCGCCGTATTTGGCGGCATTGGTCGCAAGTTCATGGAAGATCAGCGCCATCCCCACGGAGGCGCTTTCCCCCAGGATGACCTCGGGGCCGTCGAAGGATATCCGGTCCCCGCCATCCGTGCCGAGATGCGGGCGGGCGATCTTTTCGATCAACTCGTGCAGCGGGGTGATCTGGCCCTTGCCCGTTTCGCCCCCGACGGCGGAACGGATGAGGTCATGGGCCTTGGCCAGCGCCCCCAGCCGGCCCCGCAGCGCCTCGGCCATCGCCGGGACCGACGCCGCGCCGCGCGCCGTCATCGACACCATCCCCAGCGCGACCGCGAACAGGTTCTTCACCCGGTGGTCCATCTCGCGCAGAAGAAGCCGGCGCTTGGCCTCGGCCTCCTTGAGGTCGTGGATGTCGGTGCAGGTGCCGAACCAGCGGGTGATCCGCCCCTCGGCGTCGCGGATGCAGAGCGCCCGCCCCACCACCCAGCGATAGCGGCCCGAGCGGTGCCGCAGCCGGTATTCGATATGGTAAGGCTCGCCCGTCGCGACGCAGTGCATCCAGGCCGCTTGGGCGCGTTCCTGGTCCTCGGGGTGGAACATCTCCTTCCAGCCCGCGCCGTCGGTGGTCCCCGGCGCCGCGCCGGTGAAGTCATACCAGCGGTGGTTGAAGTAATCGTGGCTGCCGTCGGGCAGGGCCGACCAGATCATCTGGTCGATGGAATTCACGATCGCCGCGTAGCGCGCCTCGCTTTCGCGCAGGGCGGCCTCGGCGCGGACGGCATGGGTCACGTCCGTGACCTGGACAAAGACGCCCTGCACCAGCCCGCCCGGACCGCCGAGGGGCTGGTAGACGAAATCGACGACGCGTTCCTGCGGCCCCTCGCCCGACAGCCCGCGGAAGGTGATCGGGACCGCGCGGCCGACATGGGGCTCGCCCGTCGCCAGAACGCGGTCCAGCAGGGTCAGGAAGCCCTGCGGCACCAGCTCGGGCAGCGCCTCGGCGACCGTCATCCCCTCGATGTCTGTCCGGCCAACCATTTCCTTGAAGGCCGGGTTGACGACCTCGATCACATGGTCGGGGCCGCGCAGGATGCCGGCGACGGTCGGGGCCTGGGCAAAGAGACGCCCGAGCCGGTCGATCTCGGCATGGGCGTCGCGGTGCGCCATGATGGCGGCGGTGGTTTCATGGCCCTGGTTGAAGACGCCCACCACGGCGCCGTCCTCGTCCCGGATCGGCGTGAAGCTGTAGTTCCAGTAGGTTTCCCGCCGGACCCCATGCCGGACCATCGGCAGCATCTGGTCGAAGGTCGAAAAGCCCTCGCCCGTTTCCATCACCCGCGCAAGCTGCGGCCCCACCACGTCCCAGATGTCGGACCAGACCTCGGCCGCGGGCCGGCCCAGGGCGGCCGGGTGACGCTCGCCCGGGACCGGCGACCAGGCGTCGTTGTAAAGAAGGCGGAAATCGGGCCCCCAGTAGATCGCGGTCGGAAAGCTGGAATGCAGGCAGATCGACAGCGCCAGCCGCAGCGTCTGCGGCCAGCCCGCGATGGGGCCGAGGGGCGTTCCCGCCCAGTCGAGCGCGCGGATGCGTTCGCCAAGCTCGCCGCCGCCCGAAAGGAAGCCGGAGTTCTGGATGCTGTTATCTTGTTTCATCCGATCTGCTCTTTGTGGGACATGTCCTGCACGCCGTCCTGCGCGGGCGATACGAAGGCAGGGGAAGGGTGTTGATATCCGAAACCGGCTATGGGCGCCGAGACAGGCCGGTGCTCAGCCTCTGGTGAAAAGGACGCAGGACGCTCCTGGCCCGGACGATGTCCGGCCCGGCCTCCCGCAGGGTGATTTCTGAACCATTGAAAAGCCTTCGTTCCGACCGGGCAACCAAGCATACAAGCAGCACCAGCGCCAAGAGATTGTTTTCTCGATGTTTGGCGCGGCCTCCGTCCCGGCCCGCATAGTCGCAATCCCGTGACAGCGGAACCGATCAAATGTTACGCAACGCACCGTGAAAGGTGCTGCCGGAAAGAGCGGGTCGCACCCTGCCTGACGGGTTGCTGCCTTTGGCACCGGATCACCCCGTCCACGACATTGGCCCTGGCAGTTGCCCGAACGCAATCACCGGATGCCTTGAACGGCAACCCCGATCTCATCGGCAATCCCTGTCCACACCGAATCTCCGGTAAGCGCCGGGACAACAAGGTGTTTCGCCGGCGTCAGGCAGCAGCGCCCGCCCCGGGACAAGCCTGCACGCCGCGCGACAAAGGCGGTGAGAGCGGCAGCGATGGCCATCTCATCCAGGTTCTTCAGCCCGGTTCCGCTGGCGATCGCCGGGCAGTCCGTCTCCCGCTTGTTGCATTCCTGCGGCACGCTCCTGCCCGGCGGAATTCTGCTATGGGGTTGGCAGGATATCGCCGATGCTTTCGGAATGAACTTCGGGAGGATGCGAACGATGACCAGGATCATGCCCTTCGGGGATTCCAACACCTACGGCATGTATGAAAATCTTTCCTCCCCCGGGGGTTATCGCGGCCCCCTGCAGGACATGCTGCGCGGCGGCAAGCTGGGTTTCGACCTGGTGGGGCTGGATCGCGACGGCCGCATCGGCGACGCCGACCACAATGGCTATCCGGGCAAGATGATCGACTGGTTCACCCGCCCGGTCAACGAGGCGATCCGCGACCGGGACGGAAGCTACAGCCACACCATCGACTCGGGGTCAGGAACAGCCGTCCGGTTCCTCATCGAGCAGGCCGGCATGACCCCGGACGATGTTGTCCTGATCCACCTGGGCACCAACGACGTCCGGCTTGGCGACAGTGCCGGGACGATGCTGGCCGAGATGCGGGTCCTGCTGGACCAGATCGTGGGATCGGGGGCAAGCCCGATGGTCCAGTTGATGACGCTGGCGCCGGTCCGCGGCGACATCTGGGCGGCGGACGGCGATCCGGGCCGGACCAACAACGACACCATCCGCGCCTTCAACGAGGGGCTGGAACGCATGGTGGCCGAGGGATACGGGGCGCTCGGCGTGACCCTGGTGGACAGCGGCGTGACCACGGCCGGCCTGTCGCCGGACGGCGTCCACATGAATGCGGCGGGATACGCCAGCATGGCCCGGGCATGGTTCGAAAGCCTGGTGGCGACGGGCCAGGTGGAGGCCCTGCCGGAACCTCCGCTGCCGCCGCCCCCGGCCAGTGGAAACCTGCTGGTGAACGGCTCGTTCGAGACGGCCGGCGTGGGGTCGGACCAGCATGGCGCGTTCCAGTCGCTGCAGGGCTGGACGGCGCTGACAGGGGGCCGGATCGAGGTCTGGAACAACCACAAGGGCGTCCGGGCCACGGAGGGCGTCAATTTCCTTGAACTCGACTTCGCGGGCGGGCGCGATGGCTTCTTTCAGGACATCGAGGCCACCGCGGGCCGGTCCTACAGCCTCGGCTTCGACCTGCGGGCGCGGCCCGACCGGGCTGTCTGGACCCAGGACGTCGAGGTGGTCTGGAACGACAGGGTGGTGGCGGTCGCCAAGCCCGGCAAGGACTGGGGCAGCTTCACCGCCACCGTGACGGGCCAGTCCGGGACCGACCGGCTGACCATCCGCGAGGTTGCCTCGCAGGCCGGCGATGGCCATGGCGCGCTTTTGGACAACTTCCGGCTGGTGGCCAACGGCGCGGCCGCAGCCCCGCCCGAGGGGCCAAGGGGCGAGGATACCCTTGTCGTCAAGGTCAGCGGCGACAGCTTCAAGGGCGATCCGGCATTCGCACTCAGCGTGAACGGCAGGGTGGTTTCCGCCTCGACAACGGTCACGGCCGACCGGGCTGCAGGCGAGTGGGACAGCTTCGTCTTCCGCGGCGACTTCGGCCTCGACGGCTCGGACCGGGTGGCGATCACCTTCCTCAACGACCGCTACGAGGGTTCGGCGGACCGCGACCGCAACCTTTACGTGGACGAGGTGGTGCTGAACGGCGAGGTGAACGGAAGGGACGAAAGCTTCCATCAGACCCGCACGGATTATTGGGACTTCTGAGCGGGCCTGACGCAGCCGTCCGATCCGGCGGCGCGGACGCCCCCTGGACACAGCGGAGCCATCCGGCGCAGCGGTCCCATACAGGCACATGGGGCCGGACTGCAGGGGCGCATAAACGACAGCTCTCCTCTTGCGGTCGCGGCTGATGGCGGTCTGGTGGCGCAAGCCCAAGGGCAAGGTGCTGATCCAGCCGCGCATATCTCGACCTCTCCGGCGTCGTTCAGGTCGCTGCCATGGCCGGGGTTGAAGGTGGGGTCGTCCTCCAGCACCCGGATCGCGGCCTCGACCGCCTCCGTCGCCTTCCGGCACGGCCTGCCCGGCGGCAAGCGCCCGCAGGCAGCCCGAGCGGTTGGCCTCCGCCTTCTCCGGCTCGATCTCTCCGGCGCCGCCATGCACGATGATCGCCCATATCGGACTGCTCCTGATTGCTTCGACCTCTTCTGCGGAATGTCCGGTTCCGGTGGATCGCATGGGCCTTCAGTCCTCGCCAGCCGCCGGGTCCTCGTCGGACACGCGGTGCGTCCGCTCGGGCGGAAAGCCCGCCCCGGCCGCGTCCCGGGCCAGCATGTTCCCGTCCCGGCGGTCGCCGGGAATGTTGATCATGCCGATGGAACGCGGATGGCGGGGCGTGAGCCCGGTCACGACCTTGCCGAGCGCCGCCAGCCCGGCCGGGTTGTGCGCGTGATCGAGGATCACGCGGAAGCCGTGGCTGTCGTGGATGTTCAACCGGCCCGGGCACTGCTCGAACGAGGTGGTGAAGGTAAAGAGCGCCCGCGCCACCGCCCCGGGTTCCACCCCATGGGCAATGGCCATGGCCGCCGCCATGGCGTTCTGGACGTTGAACCCGGCCATCCTGTCCATGGTGGCCGGGATGTCGGCCGTCCACCTCAGCCGCCGGCTTTCGCCGTGGCGGCGCAGGACCGGCACGGCGCCATCGCGCACCACCGCCATGCCGCCCCTGCCACATGCTCGCGCGGGAAGGCGGGCATGTCCTTGCCGCCCTTCAGCGAGAATAACACGATCCGATCCCCGGCATGACGGCGCATGGCGGCGGTCAGCGGATCGTCGGGGTTCAGGATGCCCGCGCCATTGCGGTGGACGGATTCGGTGACGATGGACTTGAGGCGGGCGAGGTCCTCGATGCTGTCGATGCCCTTCAGGCCGATGTGGTCCTCCTGCACATTCAGGACCGCGGCCATGCCGCACCAGTCGAAGCCGAGGCCCTCGTGCAGCATGCCCCCGCCACATGGCCGAGCCAGGCGCCGTCCCGAAGCCGGCGCAGGAAGCCGCCCGGCGCGCCGAAGCAGCAGCCCGGTCCTGCAGCCCCGGCCGTTCCTGCATCAGCCGGTCGGCGAAGCCCTCCAGCCGGTTCGTGGGCCAGTCTTCCCGTGCCCTCGGGTCAAGTTCGCTCCGCACGAATCGTCATCGGTCGGGCAGAATCAGAACTCATCTTTCGTTTCTTCCTGTCGCGAGCGGTTGCCGGCAACTGGCTTGAAGGCCCGCGCTGCCCCGGTCTGGCAGGGAAGCCCGCTTCCCGGATCACGGTTCCTGACCGGCGCCCGGGGGGACAATAAACTTCACAGGCCACTGATTTTTTCAAAGTGAGACAAAGGGCACGACGATGCAGCGGCGTCTGAAGCGCGCGATCACCGGCTCTGCCTCTCCGGCGGCAACGCCCTCGGTTCGTTCCATCAGGATGCGGCCGAGATGCTGGTGAAGAAGGGACTTTCCCCCGCCCGCATCGCCGTTGCCGCGATCACTGCCGCGCGGTCGCGCCTGCGGGCAGCGGGCGCCATGCACCGGCAGGCAGTGGACCGGCCCGGTGAACCGGTCTCGCATCTTCATGCCGTCACGACGCCGCGGGCGGGACAATGCCGGGGCGGGTTTCCAGCCATTGCGCGAACAGCGCAAGGGTGCCCTGCGGCGGGCGGTCCGGGTGGATCAGGGCATAGGGCGAGGGGCCGACAAGGGACATCGGGCTGACCTGCGCCAGCGTCCCGCGTTCCAGGTCGGGCTGGGCGAAGATGTCGGGCAGCAGCGCCGCGCCAAGGCCCGCGCGGGCCGCCGCGATCACCATCTCGAAATGGGCGAAACGCGGGCCGCGGACGGCCTCGGCCTTCAGCCCCGCCGCCGCCATCCAGTCCAGCCACAGATGCGGCCGCGTCGCCTGCTGGATCAGGGGCACGCCCGACAGGTCCGCGGGAACCCGCAGGCCGGGGGCCGCCACGACGATCAGGGTTTCGGGCAGGATCGGCACCGCCCGCGTTCCCGGCCGCGCCAGTTCCGCCCGCTGGATGGCGGCGTCAAAGGGGCTGTCCTCGAAATCGACCGGCCCCAGCGCCGAGGTCAGGTCCAGCGAGATGCCGGGGTGGCGCGCGGCAAAGCCGCCGAGGCGCGGGATCAGCCAGGTCGCGGCAAAGGTCGGCAACACCGCCAGCCGCAGGACCTGCCGGTTTCCGCCGAAGGCCATGACCATCTGCGCCGTCCGGTCGAGGTCGTTCAGGATGCCTTCCGCGTCGCGCAGCATCGCCCTTCCTGCGTCCGACAGCACCATCCGCTGGCGGATGCGTTGAAACAGGGCCACGCCCAGCCGGTCCTCGAGCCCGCGGATGGACCGGCTGACCGCACTTTGCGTCAGGTTCAGGGCATCCGCCGCCCGCGAGACCGTCCCCAGCCGGGCGCAAAGCACGAAGGCGCGCAGCTCGGGGATACTGGGAGTATACTGGTAGCGCGTCCCGATCATGATTGAAACTCATGGGTTGAGAAGTAATCATCGCTACAGACTGTCGCCGCGCCATGCTAGTCATGCCGCCAATGAATGGAGGTATCACATGCCCGCGCTTTCCCCGAAGGACGCCCCCGACCTTGGCCGCTTTGACTGGGAAGACCCCTTCCGGCTGGAGGGTCAGTTGTCCGAGGACGAGCGGATGATGCGCGACAGCGCCCGCGCCTATGCGCAGGGCAAGCTGGCCCCCCGCGTGATCGCCGCCTACCGCGAGGAGGCAACCGATCCCGCCATCTTCCGCGAGATGGGCGAGATGGGCCTTCTGGGCGTGACGGTGCCCGAGGAATACGGCGGGCTGGGGGCCTCCTATGTCAGCTACGGGCTGGTCGCGCGCGAGGTCGAGCGGGTGGATTCGGGCTATCGGTCGATGATGTCGGTGCAGTCCAGCCTCGTGATGTATCCGATCTACGCCTATGGGTCCGAGGAGCAGCGGCGGAAATACCTGCCGAAGCTGGCCTCGGGCGAGTTCATCGGCTGCTTCGGCCTGACCGAGCCGGACGCGGGGTCGGACCCCGGCGGCATGAAGACCACCGCGAAGAAGACCGATGCGGGCTATGTGCTGAACGGCGCCAAGACCTGGATCTCGAACTCGCCCATCGCCGATGTCTTCGTGGTCTGGGCCAAGTCCGAGGCCCACGGCGGCAAGATCCGCGGCTTCGTGCTGGACAAGGGCACCAAGGGGCTTTCCGCGCCGAAGATCGAGGGCAAGCTGTCCCTGCGCGCCTCGATCACCGGCGAGATCGTCATGGACGGGGTCGAGGTCGGCGAGGACGCGCTGCTGCCCAACATCGAGGGGCTGAAGGGTCCCTTCGGCTGCCTCAACCGCGCCCGCTACGGCATCAGCTGGGGCGTCATGGGCGCGGCCGAGTTCTGCTTCCACGCCGCCCGCCAATACGGTCTGGACCGCAAGCAGTTCAACCGGCCCTTGGCCAACACGCAGATCTACCAGCTCAAGCTGGCGAACATGATGACCGAGATCGCCTTGGGCCTGCAGGCGAGCCTTCAGGTGGGCCGGCTGCTGGATGCGGCCGAGGCCGCGCCCGAGATGATTTCCATCGTCAAGCGCAACAACTGCGGCAAGGCGCTGGAGATCGCGCGCATCGCCCGCGACATGCACGGCGGCAACGGCATCTCGGAAGAATACCAGGTCATGCGCCATTCCCAGAACCTGGAAACGGTGAACACCTACGAGGGGACGCATGACGTCCACGCCCTGATCCTGGGCCGCGCCATCACCGGGCTGCAGGCCTTCGCGTGAGCGCGCCGCTTGCCGGGCTGCGCGTCATCGAACTGGCGCGCATCCTTGCCGGGCCATGGATCGGCCAGACCCTGGCCGATCTGGGCGCCGAGGTCATCAAGGTCGAGGCCCCCGAGGGCGACGATACCCGGCGCTGGGGGCCGCCGTTCCTTGACCGGCCGCGCCCGGAGGGGGGAACGGAGCGGGTCGCGGCCTATTTCCACGCGGCCAATCGGGGCAAGAGCTCGATCACCTGCGATTTCGGGGACGCGGAGGACCTGAAGCGGCTGAAGGACCTAATCGCCACGGCCGATGTGGTGGTCGAGAACTTCAAGGTCGGCGGGCTGAAACGTTTCGGCCTCGACTACGAGAGCCTTGCCGCCGCGAACCCGCGCCTTGTCTATGCCTCGGTCACGGGCTTCGGGCAGGACGGGCCGCGGGCGAGCCAGCCGGGCTATGACTTCCTGATCCAAGGGATGTGCGGGATCATGGACCTGACCGGCGAACCGGATGGCGAGCCGCAGAAGGTCGGCGTCGCCTGGATCGACATCTTCACCGGCCTTTACGGCGTCATCGGCATCCAGGCCGCGCTGGCGGAACGCGAACGCTCGGGCAAGGGCCAGCGGGTGGACTTGTCTTTGCTGGACACCGGCGTCGCAGTGCTTGCCAATCAGGCGATGAACCAGATGATCGGCGGCGTGACCCCGCGCCGTCTGGGGAACGCGCATCCCAATATCGTGCCCTACCAGGCGTTCCCGGCCTCCGACGGCCATGTCATCATCGCCTGCGGCAACGACCGGCAGTTTGCGGGCCTCTGCGCCGCGCTGGGGCTGGAGGGGCTGGCCGAGAACCCCGACTACGCCACCAACCCCGCCCGCGTGGCGAACCGCGAGGCGCTTACCCCGCTGATCGCCGGTGCCACCGCCCGGCTGCCTCGCGCCGACATCATTGCCGCGATGGAGGAGGCGGGGGTGCCCGCCGGTCCCATCAACTCGGTCGCCGATGCCTTGGCGGAACCGCAGATCGCGGCGCGGGGCCTGAAGATCGCCCCCGAGGGCATCCCCGGCCTGCGCACCCCCATCGCATTTTCCCGCAGCGAACTGGTGCTGGAAAAGGCCGCGCCGATGCTTTCCACGCGCGGGGCGTGAAGGGGAATAAATGCAGCCTCGAAGGCCCGGCAGATGAGGAAAGCGTGGATACCGGCGGAAGCCTGACCACCCTTGCCGGGATCAAAGATTCAGCGCGTCCCTGGGGGAAATGAGACAAGAGCAAGCGGGCGTCGCCCAGTGGCGCAATGCCGCCGCGCCCGCTAACAACCCGACAGTGGGCCTGCCACCCCGACGGCAGGCAAGAGGAGGAAACATGACGATTCAGCACTGGTCTTTCGCGCTGGCGCTTGCCGCATTGCCCTTGGGCACCGGGGCGGCGATGGCGCAGGACAACTATCCCACCCGGAACGTGACCCTCGTGGTGCCCTACTCGGCGGGTGGGCCGACCGACACCGTGGCGCGGCTGGTGGCCGAGCCGATGTCGCGGGCGCTCGGCCAGCAGATCATCATCGAGAACATCGGCGGCGCCAGCGGCACCATTGGCGCGGGCCAGGTCGCGCGGGCCGAGGCCGATGGCTACACCCTGATGCTGCACACCTCGGCCCAGGCCACGAACGACCTGTTCTACACCAAGCTGGCTTACGGCTCGCGCGAGGCGTTCCAGCCGATCGGCGTCGTCAGCCACACGCCGATGACGCTGGTCGGCCGCAAGGACCTGCCGCCCGAAACGGCGGCCGAGGCGCTCGACTACATCCGCACCAACGGCGAGGACGTGGCCTTCGGCAACGCGGGCGTCGGCGGGCCGTCCTATCTCTGCGGGCTGCTGCTGGAAAACCGGCTTGAGACGCCGATGATCATGGTGCCCTATGGCGGCACCGGCCCGGCGCTGACCGACCTTCTGGGCGGCCAGATCGACCTGATCTGCGAACAGGCGACCAACACGATCAGCCATATCCGCAGCGGCGCGGTCAAGGCCTATGCCACGACCAGCGCCGAGCGGCTGCCCTCGCTGCCCGACCTGCCCACGCTGGCCGAGTCGGGGCTGGAAGGCTTCGAGACGACGGTCTGGCTGGGGCTTTACGGTCCCGCCGAGATGCCGCAGCCGGTGATCGACACCGTGGTCGCGGCGCTGCAGGAAGCCCTGCAGGACCCGCTTGTGACCGAACGCTTCGCCGATCTTGCCACCACCCCCGCGACCGCCGCCGAAGCGACGCCCGAAGGGCTGCAGGCCACGCAGGAGGCCGAGGTCGCCAAGTGGCAGGACCTCATCGCCGCGACCGGGATCAAGGTGGACTGAGACCGGGGCTTCCGCCCTGACGGCAGGCCGCGGGCCTGCCATCCCTGCGTTTGACGCCCCGGCCCCGCAGGGCCGGGGTCCGGTCGCTTTCCCCCTTCGGGTCCCGATGCCGGGCCTTGCAAGTGCCTCGGCCAGCGGGCGCGGGCCGAGGCGTTCAAGGCCGGTTCCCCGGTAGCGGCGACCCTTAGGGCAAGTCTCTCAGGGGCAGCCGAAGCCGCATCCGGGACGGCGCGCCCGGCAGGTCGGTCCCGGTGCGATGAGAACAGATCCTTTCCCGCTTTCGACGGCCCGGCCGCTGACGGACAATCGGGGCGCTTGGCCGCCTGATGCCTGACCGGCACGGGACCTGCGGGCTGCAAGGCTCGCAGCCCGGCGCTGCGCGGCACGGCCCCTGACGGACAAGCAGGGCGTCCGGCCGCCGGCAGGAGACCGCGGGCCGCAGGTCCACGCAAGACGTGCAGCCCGCCGTCCCGCTCACTTTCCCAGCTGCAGGAAGAAGCGGACCATCTCGGCCGAGGCGTCGGGGCCTGCAGGGTCGGTGTAGCTGCCTTCGGACCGGCCGCCCGACCAGGCGTGGCCCGCGCCCTCGATTCGCCAGGACTCGACCAGGGGCGTGCCGTCCGCGGCCTCGACCAGTTCGCGGCTGTAGCTGCGCCCGCCCTCGGACCGGCCCGCCTCGCGCCGCGCGGTGCCGCGCAGGGCGGGACCGGCGGCAGCCACCAGCGCCTCGGCGTTCGAGGGATGGACCGTGGCATCGGCCATCCCGTGAAAGACGATGGTGCGGACCGAGCCTTCGGCCTTGCGCGGCGCCCGCCCGCCCTGCCCGCGCATCGCCCCGAAGGCCGAGGGCATGTCATGGGCGATCCCGTGGGGCAGGCCGGAATGGATGCCGACCGCGGCGAAAACGTCCGGATGGGTCGCGGCCAGCGTGGCGGCCATCGCGCCACCTGCGGACAGGCCCGCCGCGAAGACGGCGTCCGCGGGAACCGCGAACTCGGCCGCGACCGCCTGGGCCATTGCCGCCAGCAGCGCCGCCTCGCCCGAGCCGGCGCGCTGGTCCTCGGGGCGGAACCAGTTCCAGCAGCCCTGGGCGTTATGGGCGCGGGACTGGTGGGGATAGACGACGATCAGGCCGTTGCGCTCGGCATGGCGGTTCATGTCGGTGCCGCAGGCGAAATCATCCGGGTTCTGGGTGCAGCCGTGCAGCATCAGCACCAGCCCCTTCGGCCCGCCATCGCGGTCCGAGGGCACGAACAGCCGGTAGTCCCGCGTCCCGTGGTCCGAGGCGAAGCTGCGTGTCTCGTAGCGCGCGCCCTCGGGGACAGGGGGCTGCGCGGTCGTGCGGGCCATGCCGGGCAGGCCCTGCGGCAGCCCGTTCAGCCCTTGCGGCACCATGCAGCCGAGGTTGTCCAGCATCCGCTGCAGATCGCCCTGCTGCATGTGCGGAGCCTTGAGGCCGCTCAGGCCCGAAAGGCCGGGCGCGGGCTGGCGGGGCGGATGCACCTCGACCACCTCGGCGTCCTCGATCCCGGGCAGGGGCTGGCGCGGCATGGCGGCAGCCGCGCCTGTCGCCACGGTGTCCGCCTGCGGCGCCCCGCCCCCTGCCAGCGCGGCCTGGATGATCCGGGTGGCTTCGGCGGGGTTGCCGGCGCGTGTCTGTTCAAGCGCCCGGCTCATCGCCGTCGCGAATTGGCTGTCCATGTCTCTGTTTTCCTCGCGGGCCTCGGCCCTCAGGTGATGCGGTCCTTCAGGGCCGCCTTGATCGCAGGCGGGGCCTGCAGCGCGCCCAGCACGGTCAGCGAACCGATGGCTGCGCGGGCGAGTTCCGGGTCGATGTCGGGCGCGATCCGCGCCAGCCCCACCACCTTGATGTGCAGCGTCTCGCCGCGCGCCACCGCCGCCTCAAGCTCGGCGCGGGTGACGTCGCGCAGGCCCATCTCCAGCGTGTGGCGCTCGATGGATCGGCTGACGGCATCCGCCTCGGCGGTCAACTGGTTGCGGATGGCCGTGCGGATGAAGTCGCTGCGGTTGCCGTAGAAGCCTTCCTGCACCAGCAGGTCGATCCGGCCGAGGTCCACATGGCCCAGGTTGATGGTGATCTTCTCGTTGTCGAGCAGCTTTGCAGGTTTCTGATTCATCTTCTTGCCATCCATGTAGATGGTATATGGAGGATCATGGCCCCAGCGCAAGGGGGAACGAAAGCTTTTCCGCGGCTGGACGGGTCCGCGAAAAAGGCCGGGCCGCAGGCGTCGGGGGTGACGCCTGCGGCCCGGTTCTGCTGCGGCCTGCCGGCCGGGGACGGTCCCGTTACAGGACGAAGTCGCCCGCCGTCAGGGTGCGAAGCCCGGTCAACTCGATCTCGAACTCGGCCTGGGTGTCGTTGTCGGTGCTGCCCTGGATGATGGTGTTGCCGTTCTGCTGGAAGACCCGCAGCCCGCCGTTGGCATTGCCGTTGGTGAAGTTGCCCCCGTTGATGAAGGTGAAGGCCTGGTCGCCGTTGTTGCCGCCCCCGGTGCGGGCGTCGATGCCGGCCAGGTCGATCAGCTCACCCGCCACGTTCACCTCGAAGTCGCGGATCACGTCCCGCGTCCCGGCCCCCGGCCCGCTGTCGGACCCGAAGCTGAACACGAAGCGGTCGGCCCCCGCGCCGCCCGACAGGAAGTCCCGTCCGGCGCCGCCGTTCAGGACATCGTTGCCGGCATCCCCCAGCAGCACGTCGTTGCCCGTCAGGCCGTTCAGCGCGTCGTTGCCGGCAAAGCCCAGCAGCAGGTCCGCGACGTTGTTGGCGCCGTTCAGGGTCTGGTTGGCCGTCGTGCCCTGCCGCAGGGTCATCACCGTGCCGCCGAAGCTGAGTTCCTCGACGTTGGACAGCGTATCGGTCCCGTCGGTGCCGGAAAGCGCCGTCACCACGACGCTTGTCCCGTTCAGGGCAAAGCCGTAGTTCGTGGCCGCCCCGCCGAACATCGCCCGGTCCGTCCCCGCGCCGCCGTCAAGCGCGTCGTTGCCCGCCCCGCCGGTCAGCGCGTCATTGCCATCCCCCCCGTTCAGCGAGTCGTTGCCGCCGCCGCCGTTGAGGTTGTCGTTGCCGGCCAGCCCGTTCAGGACGTTGGCGCCGTTGCCGCCCGTGATGGTGTTGGCCGAACCGTTCCCGGTCCAGTTGAAGGCGGTCGTGGGGGCCGTGTTCCCGATATAGGTCAGGTTCTCGACATTGGCGGCCAGCGTGTAGGTCGCCAGCGAGGTCCGCACGGTGTCGGTGCCCGAGAGCACGCCGGTGCCCTCGATCACCACATCTCCGGCGTTGTCGACGATGTAGGTGTCGTTGCCGTTGCCGCCGCTCATCGTGTCGGCGCCGAGGCCGCCGTCGAGCGTGTTGGCGGTCAACAACAGCGCGGCGGTATGGGTCAGGATGTCGTCGCCCGCCGTCCCGGTGATGTTGCCGAAGCCGGTGACGATGCTGTCGCCGACGATGCCCGTTGCGGCCGAGAAGACGGTTTCGGCGAAGCCGCCGTTATCGGTGAAGGACGCCTGCACCCGCAGAAGCCGGCCCACCTGCGCTTGCGCCGGGGTGAAGGCCGCCGCGGTCGCCCCGGCGATGTTCGTCCAGGTCGTCCCGTTGTTGGCCGAGACCTGCCACTGCCAGGCGATGGTGCCTACTCCGTTCGGATCGACGATCCCGGCGGGGCTGGCGGTGATGGACCGCGTCTCGGTGGGCGTGGTGTCGCTGATCGTCGGCCCGCCGGTGGCGGTGACGTTCAGCAACTGGTTGATGTCCACGTCCACCGTGCCGCCGTTGCCGTTCGAGAAGCGGACCTTCTCGATGTTCCACAGCTTGTCCTCGCCGTCCGAGACCAGGTTGGTGCCTGCGGGCACGTTGGCCTGGTCGAAGCCGCTGTGGACGATGCTGATCGAGCCGTCACTGTTGCGCGCGGCGGTATAGTTGTCGCGCACGTCCCAGTAGACCGCGGTGTCGGTGTTGCCCGCGCCCTCGTCCCGCACGACCTCGCGGACGATGGAAAGCTGGCCGGGGTTCAGCGTCCGGTCCAGCATCAGCGCGTTCAGTGCCTTGTCGCCGAACTGCGCCGCGGCCCCCGCCTTCAGCACCCCGTTCACCATGTCGCTGGCGAGATAGACCTTTCCGCCCATCCCATCGGCCGTGTAGCTCTGGTTCCCGGCAGCGATCGCGATGCGGACGTTCAGCCACTTGTCGCCGTCGATCACGTCGTTGCCGCCGCGGCCTTCGATGATGTCGCCGCCGCCGCCGCCCAGCAGGATGTTGCCGTCGTCGAAGGCGATCTGCTCCTCGCGGTCGCCCGAGGCCGGGGCGGCCGCCCAGTCACCCAGCAGGGCGCGCATCCCGGCGATGCGGTCCACGCCCGCCTGGGTCAGTTCGTGCCGTGCCATGGTGCCCTCGGCCCCGGCCAGGTCCGGGTTGCCCCCGGCCTCGCCATCACCGACGGCGGCGCCGCGGTTGTCGCCCTTGATCACGTCGTTGCGGGTCCAGCCGGACAGCGCCTCGACCGCGTCATAGCGGTTGCGAAGGATGTCCTGCTCGTCGGTGGTGAAGATCGGGCGCAGCAGGTCGGCGTCGGCCGCCACGGTGCTGCCCTTGTGGATGGCCCAGTCAAAGCCCCACATGCCTTCGTTCCGCATGACGCTGATGCCCTGCACCATGATGTCGTCGCCGGATTCGGCGTCGAAATCCTGTTCGTTCTGGCCCGCGAACATCACGTCATGGCCGATGATCGACGAGTTGAAGAACAGTTCCGAGTTGTCGCCCGCGATGACGTCGAAGCCGTTGCCGCCTTCCAGCCAGTCGTCGCCCTCGTTGCCCAGCAGGAAGTCGCCGCCCTCGCCGCCCATGATGAAGTCGTTGCCGGTGCCGCCGAAGACCTCCTTGCCGTCCGGCCCGGTCATCACGAAGTCCTGGCCCTGGTTGCCGAAGATCAGCGCCAGGCCCGATCCGCCGTGGATGACGTCGTTGCCCTCCTCGCCGTGCAGCATGTCCACTTCGCCGATGTCGGTGCCCGAGTTGACGATGATGTCGTCACCCTTGCCGCCGTGGATCTTGTCCACGCCGTATCCGGCCTCGATCCGGTCGTTGCCGCCCATGCCCCAGACCGCGTCGTCGCCGCCGCCGGCAATGATGGTCTCGGCATTGTTGGTGCCCTGGATCAGGAAATGGTCGTTGCTGTTGACGCGCAGGTAGTCGGTCTTGCCGTCGTTGTTCGTATCGCGGCGCTCGACCTTGGCCGAGAGAGCCTGAAGATAGGCGTCGTCATGCGTCGGGTCCGTGTGGTGGAATTTCGCCTGCATGACCTCGTCCACGTAAAGGACATGGTCCGGGGTCGAGAAGACGTCGCCGGGGATCGCATAGCCGCTTTCGCCCAGGTCCGAGTTCCGCAGCACCATCTTGGCCAGCGAGTTGTTTTCCAGCTCGTTCAGCAGGTTCAGGCCTTGGACCCGCGACAGGTAGTAGAAGCGGTCGGCGTTCTGCAGGTTTTCAAGCTGCAGCTCGAAGATGAACGAGAAGGTGGACCCCAGCATCCCGCCGAAGGCCATCTTCTTCTCGGCCAGGCCGCCGATCCAGAGGTCGATGTCCTCAAGCCCGCCCAGCTTGCCGCCCGCATAGGCGCCGGTCGCGTTGAGGAAAGCCTCCCGGTCGGCCGGGGCGCCGTCGCCGCCGAACACCAGCTTCATCGCCGCGTCGCGCTTGGCATCCACCGTCCTGGCCGAGGTGATCGTGCCATGGGTGCCGTAGGCCGCGATGAAGTTGACGATCGACGCCGGGTTCTTGAGGTTCAGGGCGAAGTCGGTCCAGCTTTCATAGGCGTCAAGCTGGGTGTCGCCGTTCGCGACTTCCTGGAACTGGCGCCGGGCCTCGTTCAGCGACGGCATCCCGGTGTCGCGACCGCGGGCGATGTTGACCGCCGCAAGGTCCAGCGGGATGCCGACAAGCTGGTTGCGCAGGACGTGGGTCACGAATTCGTCGATCTCGTTGCCGACCTGCGCGGTCATGCCGCGCACGATGGCGCCGGTGGCGGCGTCGTGGTCGATATGCACGTCCCCGAAGGCCAGCGGGTTCAGGAAGGCATCGAACAGCTTCATGTCGGCCGTGTTGCCGTCGGCGTCGATCCGGGCGACGGTTTCGTTCAGCATCGAATGGCCGAAGCGGTACACCACATGGGCGAATTCGGAAAAGATCGCCGGGTCGATGTCCAGCGACGCGTTGAAGACGAAGGCGTCGATGTCCGGCTGCACCTTGCGGGCGAATTCCTCGAAGACGAGGTGCTGGTATTCCATCTCGTTGGTGAAGCGGGCCGCCTGGAACAGCCGCTCGCCGTCCCAGTGAAGCGCGGCGATCTGGGCGGGATCGGTCGGGATCGAGGTCACGTCGACCCGCAGCCATTCGTTCAGGAAGTTGAGATTGCCCGATTCCAGCGCAAGCGCCTTGACCTGTTCGACCAGCTTGTTGTGTTCGGCGTGAAAGACGTGGTGGACGGCCGAAAGGCCGATGTTCTCGTTCCCGCGCCCGTCGCCGGTGATGTAATGGGCGTCCAGCAGTTCGTCGTCATAGGCGGTGTTCTGGCCGCGCGTATTGGTGGGACCATTCGATCCGTTCGCGTTCTTGTAGCCCACCGCATCGTCGCCGTCCGCCTGCAGGACGCCGCCGGCGTTGGCCACCGGCACCGCGTTATGGGCGATGTCGTCCAGGAAGGCATGGTCGGTGCGGATCGCGCCCACGGCGTTGTTGACGGGGTTCACCACGGTGGACGGGTTCACCGGGTTGGCAAGGTTGCCCTCGACCAGCACGTCGTCGGCGGTGCCAAGCCTGCCGTCGGCACCGAAGCCCACGACCAGTTGCGGCAACCCGTTCGGCCCGCGGATGAACTCACCATAAGGGTCCATCGCGAACATCGGGATGTTGCCCACATCGGCATCGGTCAGCTCGATCCCCAGCTTTTCGGCGGCCTGCTTCTTGACGTCGCCCCAGGTGGCAAGGCCGCGCTCGCCTTCCAGCAGCTTGCCGGTCGAGACGGGCTTGCCATCGACCATCTCGTATTCGCGCATGAAAAGCTGCTTCGAGGCGGTCGAGCCGTAGGTCTGGTTCTGGTCCACCCAGGGCGTCGTGGTGTTGTTCGCGCCTTCCATGGTCCGGGTCACGGCCATGAAGTTGGTGCGGGCGCCCGGCGTGTGGTCGTAAAGCGGATCGTCGGGGCTGAGCGGGATGTAGATGGTCGCGCCCTTCTTGGCCACAAGGTCAAGCCCGTGGTCGAAGAACTGGCCGAACAGCGTGAACCACGAGTTGTAGGGCGCGGACAGGCCCTCGTCGGGCGACACGTTGGGCAGCAGGATGGTGTTGTTGTCCATCTCGATGCCGTGGGAAAGAGCAAGCGCCTTGGCGGCGGCGATCGCGCCGTCCTTTGCGCCCTCGGCCGTGTCCGCCGCCGTGTCGATCGCCGTCGCGTTGTCCTCGGCCGCGGTTGCCTGATCGTTGAGCGTCGTCTTCTCGTCTTCGGTATAGGGCTGGCCGGTGACCGGGTTGACCGCGCCGGGCTGGCTTGCGGCGGTGGCCGCGTCGCGGGCGGTGGCGGCCGCATTGGCGGCCAGGGTGGCGTCGAAGCGCAGGGCGGTCGCCTGCTTCACCGGGGCGTAGGCCTCGAGGATCGCGTCATGCGCATTCCTGAGCGCGGTGCCCGAAAGCCCGGCATGCATCAGCCCGGCATAGATCGCCGCGGGGTTGCCCAGCGTCTGGTCGACGATGAGGTTCGAGATGATGCGCGGGTCGGCATCGACGACGCCGATGTTGCCGGGCTGGCCGTAGTTGTTGTTGTCTCCGGGGACGTAGCCCGGGAAAGGCATCTGGTCGTCCTGCTCGTCGCGCCAGTAGGGCAGGGTCACGCGGGTGAAGGGCTGGTCGGCCGCGCCCCACTGGTCGCGGTTTTCGGTCAGGTTGTTGAAGCTGCCGTTCACCGTCCGCAGACCGTAGGGCGACAGCGGCTGGCTGATCGCCAGGGTGCCGCCGCTTTGCACGACGTTGCCGCTTGCATTCACGCGGATTTCGTTCAGCGGCGTGCCGCCGGCATGGGCTTCGGCGATCTTGATCTGCTTCAGGATGAAGTCGAGATCGTGTTTGACGAGCGAGACCATTTTCCCCTCCCCCGGGGTTAAACAGCGAATATGATCTGCGCATCAGCATTCATGCCCGTTTTTTTGCAACATGCGTTTTCAGGGCCTGCCCGCCGTCATCTTTCGCATAAGGCGAGCGCGGTATTAACCATGCAACCGTGCGCGTTAGCAGGTTGGACAACCTTGAAGATACTTATGTCTAGTAAAATGCCTGCATCTCGAATATCCGGATAGGGATTTTTCTTGCATTTCCAAGGGAAGGACACGGGATGCTCACAGGATTTTGAGATCACAGCCTCAGGCTGTATTTTCTTGCAGATTATAGCAGTTTAGTTCCAATTATCACGAATATTTGATCTCCAGATTCCTCTGGAAGCTGCGCGCTGCACTGCTTGTCGTCTGGTCGGAACATCCGGGCGCAGCAGGAACGCAGCCTGCACAACCGGCAGTCCATTCGACCGATGCCGTTCAATCTTGAGGCGACAAGGAGGACTTGCGTGATTCTTCCGGAAACTCTCTGCCTCGGATCGGACGCTGCTTCCGAGATGGTCATGGACAGGACCTTTCGGGCAGTGGTTTCTGCAATTCACCGCTGCCGGGCTGGCCCGATTGCGCTTGCTTCCATTCCCCTTTCCCCGAAGGCCGCCTTCTGCGGAAACCGCGAATTGTTACGGAATCCTTTCCGCAACGCATTGCCGCAATTCGCGCAGGTCCCGCGGGCCGGAAGGCATCCCCCGAAGGCTGCGCGGCAGCCGCTTGGCAGAAGGGTCATGCGGGTCTATTCTTGCACAAGGGTCGCCTGTGGTCGGACCAGCCGGATGGACGCGACAAGGATCGGCATCTTCTGCCTGGGGCTTTTCGCCTTCGCGATGGCGATCCTGGGCGAGCTTGCGCTTGGCTCGGTGCTGGGCGGCATGGCCCCGGCGGGAACGGACAGCGCCCCCGGATGGGGCATCCGCATGCTGGGGCTGATCGACCTCGCGCTTGGCTGGACGCTGGCGCTGATGGCGGTCGAGATCATCCGGCCCATGGGCCAGCTTGCAAAACTGCAGGGCTTCGTCACCCTTGTCCTGTCGGTCTTCGGCATCCTTGCCGGGCTGCTGCTGATCTTCGCCGCGCTGACGCTGCTGGTCCTGATGGTCTCGCTGCTTCTGGCCTTTCCCTTCGGCACCGCCGTCTACCTGGCCGCATGGGGCGCCTTTCCGGCGGGCGCGGCGCGGGCGGTGCTGGCGCTGCTGATGATCTTCAAGCTGGTCGGCATCGCGCTTTTGATGGTGGCCACTCCGGCGCTGCTGAAGAACAAGGGGCTGCTGGTGCTGCTGGGGCTGTCGGTCGGGCTGACCTTCCTGACCGGGCTGCTGATCGGCTTCGTTCCCGGCGTGGTCGCGGCCATCGCCGATGTGCTGGCGGCGCTGATCTCGGCGGTGGCGGGGACGGTCTGGATGCTGGTGCTGCTGGTGGGCGCGCTCGGCTCGATCCTGCGGGCGATCCGCAGCACCGCGGGCTGAGGAAATCGCCCGCTCCCTGCAATCCGGGCGTGTGAAAACCGCCGAAATCTGGTAAACTTACATTGAGCTTCGGTTTCGGGGAGGAGTCGCCGCGATGCCCGTTGACGCGCTGATCGACTGGGTGCGGCAACATGCCGGCAGCGCCGAGGTCCATCTGCGCGGGACGGGGGAGAAGCCGCCCGAAGGGGTCAGCCTCGCGCTGGTCGCCATCGACCCCGCCGCCGCCTTCGGCGCGGGCACGCTCAGGATCGAACTGATCTACCGGCTGACCGTGCAGATGGCCGATGCGGGCGCGGGCGACGCGCTGCTCTGCGCCTTGGCCTTTGCCGCGCTGGAGGCGCCCGGGCTTCCGGGCATGGATGGCACCGGGCACCGCCCGCTGCGCCTGCTGGCCCCGGCCGAGGCGCAGGCCCGCCACGGTCCCGCGCCCGGACCCTGCCTGCATCTCGTCCTGACGGTCGAGCGGCAGCGGGACGCCACCCCCGCGCTGCCGGTGACGGAGCGCATTCTCAGAAGCAGCCAGAAGGTGCCGCGGCGCGCCGCGGGCCGGGACGGGTAACGCAGCGGGCAAGGGAGGATCGCCGAGATGCCCGAATATCTGACACCAGGCGTCTACGTCGAGGAGGTCTCGACCGGGGCGCGGCCGATCGAGGAGGTGGGCACCACCACCGCCGCGTTCCTCGGGCTTGCGCCCGACGCGGGCGCCCGGCCGGGCGAGGCCCTGGCCGTCAACAACTGGCGCGACTTCCTGCGGATCTACGGGGGGCAGGCGGGGGTTTCCACCCCGCTGTCGCATGCCGTCTCGGGGTTCTTCCTCAACGGCGGGCGGCGGGCCTGGGTGGTGAACACCGGTCCCGGCCGCGGCTTCGAGGAGGGGCTGCGGGCGCTGTCCGCCGTGGACGAGATCGCGATGGTCGCCGCCCCCGGCGAGACCGACCCCGCCATCCAGGACCTGCTGCTGACCCATTGCGAGCTGCTGGGCACCTGCTTTGCCATCCTCGACGGCCCGGCCGAGGCCGCCGACCTGTCGCGGCTGATCCGCGTGGCCAGCCTTCCGGCGGGCGACGCGGACGGCGAGCCGGGCGGCCAGCGCGCCCGCGAAAGCGAGCGCGGCCATGGCGGGCTTTATTTCCCGCATCTGGTGGTGCGCGACCCCTTCGATTCCAGCAAGCTGGTCACGGTGGCGCCCTCGGGCCATGTCGCGGGGATGTTCGCGCTGAACGACACCCGCCGCGGCGTCTTCAAGGCGCCGGCGAACATGGTCGTGCGCGGGGCGCTGGGGCTGTCGCAGCGGCTGACCGATGCCGAGCAGGCGGTGCTGAACCCGGCCGGGGTCAACGTCATCCGCATGTTCACCGGGCGGGGGATCGTGCTCTGGGGGGCGCGCACCCTCGCGCCCTCGGCCAGCGAATGGCGCTATGTCCCGGTGCGCCGCCTGTTCATCATGGTCGAGGAAAGCATCCGCCGCGGCACCCAGTGGGTGGTGTTCGAGCCGAATGACGAGCGGCTGTGGAAAAGCATCCGCCGCGACGTGGGGGCGTTCCTGACGCTCTTGTGGCGGAACGGCGCCCTGCAGGGGGCGACGCCGGAACAGGCCTTCTTCGTCAAGTGCGACGCCGAAACCAACACCCCCGACGAGATCGCCGCCGGGCGCGTGGTGATCGAGGTCGGACTGGCCCCGGTGCGCCCCGCCGAATTCGTGATCTTCCGCATCGGCCAGACCAGCGCCGAGATGCCCTGACCCGCGAAGGAACCCGCCATGCCAGAGATGGACACCACCCAAGGACCGCAAAGCCCCGATCCGATGCGGAACTTCCAGTTCCGGCTTGAGATTCCGGGCGTGGCGCGGGGGCATTTCACCGAGGTCAGCGGCCTCGGCGTCCGGGTCCACCCGATCCGCTACCGCGAGGGCGGCATCGGCCAGATCGTGCGGACCATGCCGGGGCCGGTCGATTACGCCGAGGTGACGCTGCGCTACGGCCTGATCCGGGACGCCGAGCTGTGGACCTGGATGCAGGCCACCATCCAGGGCCGGGTCGAGCGGCGCAACGTGTCGGTGATGATGCTGGACAGCGACGGCACCACCGAGGCGCTGCGCTGGAACCTGTTCAACGCCTGGCCCTGCGAATGGCAGGGGGCGCCCCTGGACGCGCTGGGGCGGGATGTCGCGGTGGAACTGCTGCGCCTGTCCTTCGACCAGCTTGAGCGGGTCTGAGCCATGCGCCCCCGCCTTCCGCTGCGCCGTCGGCTGTCGCGGCTTCTGCGGCGGGTGGCGCAGGCGCTGGACCGGCGGGAAACCGGGGCCGAGGCGCGGGCCGCCCGGCTGCGCGGGCGCTTTCCCGACGCCCCCGAGGCCTGGATCGCGGCCGTGGCGGCCTGCGGGGAACTCTCCGGCCCGATGCAGGGCGCGCGGCTGTCCCCGCCCCCGCGGCGTCCCGCCCCGGTCCCGCCTTCCCTCTGGCACAGCGACCCCCGCAGCACTCCCGCAGGGCGCGATCTCCGGGGCGGCCTGTCCTTCGCCCGGCCGCCACCTTCCATGCCGCAGGCCGCGCCACCCCCGGCGAAACGGCCGCCCCCCCGCCTGATCTGGGACCATGCCGCGCCGCCTGCGCCGGAACCGGCCGCGTTCCACGGCCCGCATCCGGCGCGGCCCGCGCACGCCGCTTTGGCCCATCCACCGCCTGCCCGCCCCGCGGCGCCCGCGTCTCTCCCCCCTCCCGAGCGCAAGTCGTCGTGGTCGCGCGTCGAGTTCCATCGGGACGCGGCCACCGACCGCTCCCGCCCTCCTGACCCGCTGCAGCGCCAGGACCCCGGCCTCGCCCTTGTCAACGCGGCCGCCGGAAAGGCCGGTTTTCCGATCCCCGCGCCAAACCGAGAACATCCGGCCGATCCCCGGTCCTTCGTTCTGCCCGAACGGAAAGCCGCCTGCCCAACCGTCTGGCCGTTCCCACCGCTGACCCCGGTGGCGGCGGCAGGTTTCCCGCCCCTGCCGCCCGCCGCGTCCCCGGCAGAAGCGGCCTTCCCGCAACCGCAGCCCCGGCCTGCCGCTCCGCTACCGCTGCCGCCCGCCGCATCCCGCCCCGCACCCGCCAATGAACCCGCGCCCGAGGCGCCGCACCCGTGGCCCGCCCTTCCTGCGTCCCCCGCCCTGCCCGCGGCCCCGGCGCCGCGCCGCTGGGCCGAGCCGCTGCCCGATCAGGAGAAACGCGGATGGAGCGCGTGACCTTTCTCATCGAGGACACGGGCGAGCGCGTGTCCTGCCTGCTCAATCCCGAAAGCCTGACCCTGACCCGCCGCGCGGGCCTGCGCGAGCGCACGGGTCGGGGCGGCGCCCTGACCGGCGCGGGCGGCAGCCACGATCCCCTGATCGCGACCGGCGGGGGCGTCACGGAACTGGACCTGCAGTTGCTGTTCGACACCGAACTGGCCCAGAGCCTCGACCCCCGCCCGGCCGCCGCGCCCGAAGGCGCCGAGCCGCCGCGGCTGACCGAACCCGACGTGCGCGACCTGACCCGGCCCTTGCTGGCGCTGGCGGAACCCGGCCGGGCGGCGGGGGACGGGCGCGGCCCGCCGGTCTGCCGCTTCATCTGGGGCACGGCCTGGAACCTGCCGGTGGTGGTGCTGGCGCTGGCCGAACGGCTGGAACGCTTCGGCGCGGGGGGCGTGCCCGGCCGCTCGTGGATGAGCCTCAAGCTGCGGCAGGTCCCCGAGGCCGAGACCGCCCCCATCGGCCCCCCGCCCCCCGCGGGCGCGGCCCCGCCCGATGGGGCGCCCGACACCCTCCCCGACGCCATCCCGGCGGTCGCCGACCCCGACGGCCAGCCGGCGACGCCGCTTTACCTTGCCGCCCTGTGGCTGACCGGCGACCCCGAAAACTGGCCGCAGGTCGCCGAGGCCAGCGGGATCGAGGACCCGCTGCGGATCGATGCGGGCACCGTCCTGACCGCAGGCCCGCCCGCCGGACCCGCGCCATGAACCGCCCGCTCACCCCCCGCCCGCGCCTGCAACTGACCCTGGGGGGGACCGGGATCGACGCGGCGCTGGCGGCGCGGCTGTCCGAGGCGCTGCTGCGCCAGTCGCTCGGCGCGCCCGCGGCGCTGGAAATGGTCTTTGCCGACCCGGACTGGACCGACAGCCTGCGCCCCGGCAGCCCGCTTGCGGCGGCGATCGACGGCCGCCCCGTCTTCGCCGGCGCCATCACCGGGCTGTGCGAGGAAGCCTCGGCCTCGGGGCGCGTGCTGCGGGTGGTGGCGCGCGATCCGCTGATCCGGCTGGCCCGGCGCCAGACGCTGCGGGCGCTGGCCGATGTCTCGGCCGAGGACGTGGCCGCGCAGCTTGCCGCCGACCTCGGCCTTGGCAGCCGCAGTCTGGAAACCACGCCGAAACGGACGCTGGTGCTGCAGCATGAACAGACCGATCTTGATTTCCTGGCCGATCTTGCCGCCCGGTCCGGCCTTTACCCGGTCCTGCGCGACGGGATGCTGCTGCTTCTGTCGCTGGCGGGCGACGGCGAGGCGGCGCTGACCCTGACGCTGGGGCAGTCGCTTCTGTCCTGCGAGGTGGCGCTGGCCGCCGACAGGTGGCTTCCGGGCGGCACCATCCACAGCCGCGACCCCTTGTCGCTGAAGCCGCGCACCAACCGCGCCTCGCTGGCACGGCAGGACCGGGTGATCGACCTGCACGATCCGGGCGACGACCCGCCCGGGGGCGAGCGGATGCTGCTGAACCGCCTTGGCGGCACCGATGCCGAGGCCGAGGCGATGCTGCAGGCCACGCTGGACCGCGCCGCCGCCGAAACCGCAGTGGCCCAAGGCTTGGCCGAGGGCGATCCCGGCCTGATGCCTGGCCGCGCCGTGACCATCGAGGGCGTGCTGCCCCCGCTTGCGGGCGGCCATGTCGTCACCCGCGCCCTGCACCGGCTGTCGGCGACCGAAGGCTATGTCACCGAGTTCTCGACCGAAGCCCCGCGCCTGCCCGCGCCCGCCCGCACCCCGCTGGTGGCGGTGGGCCGGGTCACCGACGACAGCGACCCCGAGAAGATGGGCCGCTGCCGGATCGAGCTGCCGGATTTCGGCGGCCTCGACGCGGGCTGGATGGCCTGCCTCGCGCCGGGGGCGGGGCGGCGGCGCGGCATGGTGGCGCTGCCGCAGAAGGGCGACGACCTGCTGGTGCTGTTTCCCGAAGGCGACCCGGCCCGCGGCATCCTGCTGGGCGGGCTGTTCGGTGCGCAGGCGCTGCCCACCGAGGCGCGGCGCCAGCCGCACGGGATCGTGCTGCGGACCGGGGGCGGGCAGGTCCTCGACCTCGCCGGCGGCGGGGCCGCGCTGAAGATTGCGACATCGGGAGGAAGCTTTCTGGAAATGGAACCGGAGGGCGTGCGGCTTGCCGCCGCCGCCGATCTGGTGATCGAGGCGCCGCGCCGGACCATCACCATCCGGGCGGCGGAAATCCGGTTCGAACGGGAATGAGGCGATGCTGAAGGTGCTGACCGAAAAGGCCGAACTGCGCTGCGCCCACGGCGGCCGGGTGGGGCTGGAAGCCTCGCAGGACCTCGTGCGGATCGGGGGCGTGCCGGTGCTGGTCCGCCCCGACCTGATGAACCGCCCGATCACGGCCTGCCCCCATGCGACGCCCGCCAACCCGCCGTGCTTCAAGACGGTCTCGGTGGACGAGGCCGCGTCCTATTCCGCCTTCGTCTTCATCGACGGCCAGCCGATGGCGAAGCTTTCCGCCACCGGAAAGACGGACTGGAGCAAGCTCGGCGTCGTGCCCTTTTCGGCCGGCGCAGCGGGGCAGGATTTCGTCACCCTGCGGGAATGAAGGGAGGGGGCGCGATGGCAGGCTTGCAGGGATGGCTTTTCGACCCATTGGGCGGCCCGGCCCTTGCCGCGGACGGGGCCGTGGCTATGGTCGGCGGCCCGGCCCTCATCAGCCAGTCGCTGATGATCCTGCTGGGCACGGTGCCTGGCGAACGGGTGATGCGGCCCGATTACGGCTGCCCGCTGGACCGGCTGGTCTTCGCCCCGAACGACGCCACCACCGCCGGGCTTGCGATCCACTACGTCCGCCAGGCCCTGCGCCGGTGGGAGCCGCGGGTCGATATCCTGCGGCTGGATGCCGGCCCCGACCCGCAGGGCGCGCCCGAGGCGCTGCGGATCTGGCTGGAATACCGCATCCGCCGGACGGTGCAGCACGGCAGCCTCGGCTTCACGCTCGATCTGGGGGGACCTCATGCGTGACGAGGACCTGATCGACCGCCGCCGCTTTGCCGACCTCGTGGAGGAGGCGCTGGCGATCATCCGCGCCCGCTGCCCCGACTGGACCGACCATTCCCCCGGCGATCCGGGGATCACCCTGGTCGAGGTCTATGCCTGGCTGACCGAGACGATGCTTTACCGGCTGAACCGCCTGCCGGGGCGGCTGCATCTGGAACTGCTGAAGCTGCTGGGCGTCCTGCCGCTGCCGGCGGCGGCGGCCGAAACGCGGCTGCAGGCCACCCGCGCGGGCGACGACCTGCCCGCCGCCGAATGGCCCGAAGGGCTGCGGGTCTCGGACCCCGAGGGCAAGGTGATCTTTTCCACCTGCGCCCCCCTGCGCTTCGTGGAAGGCGAGACCGCCGCCGAGGTGCCCGCCGTCCAGGCCGAGCCGGTCGAGGGCGAGCTTCTGGGCCTTGGCACCGGCGAGGCCGGGCGCAGCTTCACCCTGCGCCGCGGCCCGGTGCCCCGCCCGCTGCCGGTGGCCGAGACCCTGCGGGTGGGCGTCGAATGGCCGGGCGGCGACGAGGTCCCGCCCGAGGCCCGGACCATCAGCCTGGAAGGCCGGGTCTTCGTGCTGTGGGACGAGGTGCCCGGCTTCCGTCCCGGCCAGCCGCCGCGCGCCTTTGTCGCCGACCGCACGACGGGGCGGATCACCTTCGCGCCGCTGTCGGGGGTGATCCGCGCGGGCGACGGCGGCGGCTTCGCCATCCCCCCGCGCGGGGCCGAGATCCGGGCCTGGTATCTGGTCGGCGGCGGGCGCGCGGGCAACGTGCCGCCCGGCACCCTGACCCAGCTTCGCCAGCCGGTGCCGGGACTGTCGATCACCAACCCCGCGCGGGCCACGGGCGGCGAGGATGCCGAAACCCCCGCCGCCTTCGTGGCGCGGGGCTCGGACGCGGTGCGGATGCCCGATTCCGCCATCACCGCCAGCGATTTCGAACGTGTCGCGCTGGCCGCGGGCGGCGTTGCCCGCGCCGGGGCTGAGGCGGAACTGGCGCTGTGGTCCTTCGGCCGCCCCGGCGTGGTCGAGGTCCGCATCGTCCCGCAGGTGTCCCCCGACCCCGAGACCGGCGCCGTGACCGAGGAGATGCTGGCCGCCCACCGGCAGGAACCTTTGCGCGAGCGGGTCGAAAAGCTGCTGGACGCCCATCGGCCGATCGGGGTCCGCGTCGCCGTGCGCTGGACCCGGTGCCGCCCCGTGGCGGTCGAGGCCCGGATCGCCGCCTCGCCGTCCGAGGACATCCCGGCGCTGGAACGGCGGGTGACGCGGCGGCTGAACGCGCTGCTGTCGCCCTTGGGCGGCTGGCCCGCCGGCAAGGCGCTGCGGATTTCGGAAGTCTATGAGGCGATCCTGGCCGAGCCGGGCGTGCGCTATGCCGAAGGGGTCAGCCTTTCGACCACCGACAGGCCGGAAGGCCCGGTCGGCGCGCTGGTCGCCGACCCCAACCAGCCGCGCACGCTTTACGCGCTGATGGGTGACGGGCTTTACCGCTCGCTTGACGACGCGCAGGCCTGGGAACGGGTGGCGGGCGGCGAAGGGCTGCGGCCCCGGGCGCTGGCGACCGACCCGGACCTGCCGGGCTTCCTCGCGCTGGCACTGGAACGCCCCGACGGCCAGACCGAGCTGCGCAGTTCGCCCAGTTGCGGCGAGGAATGGACCGAGCTCGAGGTTCTGCCGAAACCCGTCCACGGCCTTGCCGTCACCACGCGGGAAGGCCGGCGCTGGCTGGTGATCGCCGGGGCCGAGGGCTGCCTGCAGCGCGACCTCGCCACCCCCGGCCTGCAGGCTGTCGAGGTCGGGCCGGGCGGCACCGGATTCTACGCCGCCGCCAGCGCGACCAGCGCCGCCGGCACCGGCTTCGTGGCGCTGGCCGCGCGCTCGGGCGGGGGGGTGTGGCTGTCGTCCCGCTGCGGCGCGGGCGGCAGCTTCCAGCAGCTTCCCGGCTCGCAGAACCTCGACATCCGGGCGCTGGCGTTTGCGCGCGACGGCGGGCAGCTCTGGCTCTGGGCCGCGGTCTGGGCCGAGGCCGGGCAGACCGGGACCGGGCCGATGCGGATCGCGGTGCGCGCGGACGGGCTGGACCCGCAGGGCTGGCAGCGTTTCCCCGAGGGCTGGAAGGGCGGATCGTGCATGGCCTTCGACGTGGCGGGGGGCCGCGTCGCGGCGGGCACGCGCGACGCGGGCGTGCTGATGCTGGATGCGGGCGGCGCCAAGCCCGCGTGGCGGGCGTCCCGGCTGACCTCGGGCCTGCCCATCGACAACGACCGGGCGCGGCTTCTGCCGGTGGCGGCGGTGGCGCTGCGGCCGGGCGGGCGGACCCTGCTGGCCGGCACCGCGCAGGGGCTGTCGCGGGGCGATCCCGAGGATCTGACCTTCACCCGCATCGAGGGCCGCCGCTTCACCGACCGCCTGCCGCTGCCGCCCGGCTGGCTGCCCTGCGCGGGCGCCCACCGGCTGCAGTTCGGCGCCGAACCCCCCGGAGGCGACGATGCAACCGGCTGAGATCGCCCTGCTGCTGCCCGAGATCTACCGCCGCGGGCTGACAGATGGCTCGGTCCTCGACGGGCTGCTCAATGTCATGGCGGCGCTGCACGGCTCGTTGGAAACGGCGATCGCCGATCCGGCGCTGCTGGCCGATCCCCGCCGCGCGCCCGACCGGCTGGTGCCGGTGCTGGCGGCATGGGTGGGCCTTGGCCGTTACCTGCAGACGGACCCCGGCGAGGACCGCCCCGCCGCCGGCGACCTGCGCGAACTGACCGCCGCCGCCGCCGCGCTCGGCCGCCGCGGCGGCTCGGCCGCGACCCTGCGCCGGTTCCTTGAAACCGCGACCGGCGTGCAGGGCTTCGGCATCGAGGAAAGCGCCGGACGCCCGTTCCATTTCCGCGTCAGCATCCCGGCCGCCGCCCTGCCCCGGCTGGACCTCGTGCGGCGCATCATCGCGTTCGAGAAACCCGCCTTCACCACCTTTGAATTGGCGCCGATCCCCGACGCCGGCCCGCACCAAGGGAGTTGACCGATGCCTTCCTTCCAGATCACCGAAGCGCCTTCGCGCCTTGAGATGGGGGCACCCGATGCAAGCGGGGTGACGCCGCCCGCCAAGGCCACGTTTCTGGTCCGCAACATGGCGCCATCGGCGCAGGTGGGCCGCATCACCGTCGAGCCGCTGGACGGCGCCCGCCCCGAATGGTTCGAGATCGCGGGCGCCCCCGCCACCTCGCCCGGCAAGATCGAGCGCGACTTCGTCTACGGCGGCAACCAGAGCATCGAGGTGACGGTGCGCCCGCCCCCGAACGCGCCCGCGGGCAACCACGGCTTCCGCCTGCGGGTCGCCGCCGAAAGCGACCCCGACGCCGATTTCGTGCAGGGACCTGCGGTCGCCTTCACCCTGGCCGCGCCGCCCGCCGCGCCCGCGCCGAAGAAGAAGATCCCCTGGTGGATCTTCGCCGCCGCCGCCGCGATGGTGGTGCTGCTGGCGGGCGTCGGGGCCTTCATGTTCATGCGCGCCCCCGCCACCCCGGTCCCCGAGGGCCTTGTCGGCCAGCGCGCCGAGAACGCCGCCTCGGCGGTGGTCGAGGCCATCGACCGCGGCGTTACCTTCGCCCTGTCGCGCGAGGGCACGGGCGAGCCCCTGACGGTGATCTCGACCCGCCCCGCGGCCGGTTCCGGCGTGGACGAGGACGAGTTCGTGGCGCTGACGGTGCGCATTCCCGACGGTCCCTGCGATTCGCTGATCTGCCGCTTTCCCGACGCCCGCTTTCCCTCCGCGACCGTGAAGGCGCTGGCCCCCTTGGGATTCGACGTGAAATACGCGCCGGCCCTGACGGTCGCCCAGGGCGAGGTCCGGGTGGATGCCGCGCGGATCGAGGAGATCAGGAACGCCGCGCCCCCCGTCCCGGTGGTGCGGATGCCCCGCCTGGCGGGGTTGACGGTGGATCAGGCGCGGCAGCAACTGGCCGATCTGGGGCTGGGGATGAACCTGACCTCGGTCACCGATGGTCCCGAGGACGGGCGGGTCCACCGCACCGCACCGGAGGGTCCGACCGAGCTTCCCGCGGGCAGCATCGTCCAGGTCTTCTACCGCAGCGAGCCCTGCATCGGCAGGCGCTGTCTTTTCCTGCAGGACATGGTGGTGGCGCCCAAGTTCATGGACGGCGTCATCATGCAAAGGCTGCCGCAGTGACCGCCGCGGACCGCCCCCCACGGGATGGCGGATCATGCGCAAGGGCCTGATCACGCTGGCGCTGTTCGGGTTGCTGTTCGTGGCGCTGATGGTCTTCGCGCCGCGCCCGCAGGGCGGGGACGCGCCGCCGCGCTGGACCGAAGGGCTTGGCCGGCTGCTGGGCGGCTTCGCGCCGCGGGTCCGCAGCCTCGGCGGCCAGACCGCCTTCGCCCTTGCCGCCGGCGCCGTCCATGAGGCCGAGGTGCCCGCCGCGCCGGGCAAGGACCTGCGCCTGCTGACCCTGCGCCACCGCGACGGCGGCGCGGCGCGCGTGACCTTCGCCTGCCGCCCGACCCCCGCCGACGAGACCTGCGAAGGAGAGGAGGAGGAAGCCTGCCTCGGCCTGCCGCTTCACCCCGCCTGCGGGGCGCAGATCGACAAGGGCGACCGGGGCGAGGAGATATCCTTCACCGTGGGTCCGGGCGGCGGCCGAATCACCATCGCGGCGGGCGAAACCGCCCTGCGCGTCGAGGTGGCGCAGTGACGCGGCCTGCTGCTGCGGGTCGGCGCGCCCCTCCGGCTCGCCGCTGCTGCGCCGTCGCCTTCCCCCCGGCAGGTGAGGCCCCTCGCCCGGCCGCTCAGAAGCGGACGCACCGGGCAACGGCGCCGTGGCTGCTGGGGTCCGAGGCGTCGCTGCCGTGCAGCACGTATTCCCCGTTCTGCAGCTCGATTTCGACCGCGTCGGCGATGTCGTCGAAACTGCCCCAGACCCGGACGAGGTAGCAGAAGCCCTCGCCTTCCTTCATCCCCAGCGGCAGGGGCGCGTCGCCCGCGACCCATGGCGCGGCGGGGTTGCCCGCCGGGGGCAGGACCCGTTCCCGCGGGCCGCAGAGCGCGGGGTCCGAGGACAGGCCGAACTGCCCGAACTCGGGCGCGAGGCGGCTGGCCGCAAGGACGGCATAGGCGCTGGGATAGCCCGTCGCCGGCTCGGGCAGGGCGCCCGAGACGATGCCGACCAGCCGGCCGTTCTCGGCCAGGGTGACGCGGCCGCCGCTCATCCCGCTGGTGGTGACGGCGTCGCTTTCCAGCAGGCCCTTGGGGTCCGGCTCGATGGTGGCGAGGATGCCCATGCGCTCGGAGGGCTGGCCGGTGGCGCTGCGCAGGGGAAAGCCCGCGGCGATCACCTGGGCGCGCTTGTGGCGCGGCTCGACCGGGCAGAACTGCACATGCTCGGCCCCGGCAAGCCCCGGATATTTCAGCAATGCCGCGTCATAGGCGCCGCTGAGGCTTTGGACGGTCATCTGACTCTTGGGGGTCAGCGCATGGCCGAGGCTGCCCGCGCAGGTGGTGGCATCGCTCAGGCCCGCCGCGGTTCCCAGCACGACATGCTTCGCCGTCAGCACCATGCCGTCCGGCGAGATGACGACGCCCGTTCCCCGGCGCGCATTGCCGCCGGGTTCGGAACATTCGACATGGACGATGGTGGGGTCCAGCGCGTCCGCCTGCGCGGGGGCGGGCAACAGCAGCGCCAGCGCGGCGATGGTCAGGGGTTTCATGGCTGCGGCTCCTCAAGCCAGCCCGCGATGGTCGCAAGGCGCGGGGGGGTGATGCGGGTGCAGGCGTTGAATCGCGACCAGTTGCCCGACCCGTGCAGCCCGTTGGTGTGGACGCAGGTGATCCGGTAATCCTCGCCGGTGTAGACCGGCGAGCCGCTGGTGCCCCCGAAGGTGTCGTTCTCGTAAAAGGCCTTGTCGGATTCAAGCACGCGGAACTGGTCGAGGCTGACCCATTGCCGGCCCGGCGGCGCCTTGTCGGCGGCATAGCCCTGCACGGTCGAGGGCTGGCCGAAGGCCGCGTCCGGCAGCGCCGCCACCCCGAACCAGCCGGTGCGCTGGCCGATGTCGCAATCCAGCCGGATCGCGCCCAGGTCGTAAAGCCGCGAATCCGATACGAAGAATGACGCGGTCCATCCCCGCAGTGCGTAAAGCCGGGTGGCCTTGCAGGCGCCGAAGGGCTTCGAGCCGGTGTTGCGGCCGGGAAAGACCTCGAAATCGGCATACCAGCTTCCCATCGCGGTGCCGCCATGGACGCAATGCCCGGCGGTCAGCACCATGTCGGGGGCGATCATGGCCCCGGTGCAGAGGCTCTGTCCCAGCCCCGCGCGCTTGCGGAACAGGATCTGGACGATGGCGCGGGACGGAAAGGCGGTGGTGTCGAGGACCGCCACCCGGTCGTCATCCCCGATCACGGTGAAGGGGATGAAGCTGCCGCCCTCATAGCGTCCTTCGGCGGTCTCATAGGCGGAATAGGTGCCGCCTGCGGCTGCGAAATCCGTCTGCTCGCCGATGTCGAGCGTCTCGGTCCCCGCCTCGCCGCTGCCGGTGACGGGATCGAGGACCGGGACCGCGGCCGGGGCGGTCCCGGCAAGGTCATGCCCGACGCCCTGGTCGCCCTCGCCGGAAAAGGGGGCGGCGGCCATTTCCGTGTCCTCGGCGTTGCGCCATTCCTCGGGGTCGGTGATGGCGTAGAAGGTGTCCTCGTCCAGCACGCCCGTGGGTTCGAGGCCGCGGCTTTCCTGGTAATCGCGCAGCGCCTGCGCCGCCGCCTCCTCGCCGCCGGATTCGATGGCGCCCGCCTCGGCGAAGCCCTCGTCCACGAGGATGCGTTCCAGCGCCTGTTGGGCGTCCAGCGGCTCGTCGATCCCGGCGGTCTCGACCGCCGCGGTTTCATCGGGAAAGGGAGGGCGGTCGCGGTAGATGCCCGACCAGATGCGGTTGTGCCACAGGATCGCCTGGTCCAGCCCCTCCATCCGGGGGCCGTTGACCAGCCGGCGAATGCCGGGGCGGTCGTTCAGGTCGGCGGGGCGGTTGATCTGCCGCGCCGACCAGTAGGCGGCGGCGGCCTCCAGCCCCGGTCCCGGCTGCCGCGCAAGGTCGGGCTGCTGTTCCAGCGGCAGGCCGATCTCCTCGCCGCGCAGGCGATAGTTGGTGCGCCCGGTCAACTGGATATAGCCCGAGCCGCGATAGGCCCAGCCGTCGCCGGTCTCGGGGCCGCCGTTGCCCAGACGGTTGCGGTAAACCCAGTTGGCGATGGCCTCGGGTTGGCCGCCGAGCGCCTCGGCCTTGGCGGGCGTCACCGTCCTGCGGCTGAAGACCTGGGTCAGCCGGCGGGCGGAATAGTTCATGTTCTCGTCCAGCCGCCGCAGCCCGCCGGTCTCGGTCATGACCTGGGCCAGGAAATGCGACAACCGCAGCCGGCTGTCGATGTCATGGGCGTCCAGCATTCCCTGGTTCTGGACAAGCGCCTCGACCAGCGGGGCCGCGGCGCGGGGCGAGACCTTGCGGATCTCGTCCCCGGTGACGAAATCCTGCGCCGCCGCCCCGCCCCGGACAAGGGCTGCGGCGGACAGCAGGGCAACAAGGGCGGCGGTGCGGAACATCTGGAACCCCCATGGGAAAGGCCATGCGAGGGCACCGCGCGGGCGCGGCGGCCTGCCGGCGGGCGGGATCGTTCAGTAGCAGTTGCAGCCGGTCGGACGTCCGTTCCCGTCGGCGGTGGGGGAACAGCACTGCTGCCCTGTCGGCAGGATGCAGCAGATGTTCCCCGCCGCCTGCGGGACCGGGCAGCCGGTGACCGGCGCGGGTGAAAGTCCAAGGAATGCGGATAACAGGAAGGTGATCATGCGAGCCTCCAACTCTCCAGATCATTTCCCGGCCGGGGGGGTCATGAACACCCCCTCGATCATTGATTTTACGTCAAACCCGCCTGATTCGATACGGGTCTCCCGCGCCATCGCCTTTGAAATGGCGGCGGCGGTGCGGGGGCCGGGAATGCCGTCCGCCGGTCCCACCGCAAAGCCCGCCTCGTTCAGCGCGGACTGGATCAGCCGCAGGCTGTCGCCGCCGGGGGGCAGGCCCGCCGCGCCGTCGGCCAGGGCCCCCGGCGCGCGGATCAGGTGGATGCGGTCAAGCCCGCGGGCATCGCGGATGACCAGCACCGCAAGGCGTCCGTCGGCGCTGACCTCGATCTGCCGCAGGCCGGTCCCGGTCCACAGCGTGCCGGCGCGGGCAAGGCCGTCGCCCTCGCGCCGGAACCGCAGGATGCCCTCCTGCCCCGGCCCGCCGACGAAGATGACCGAGCCGTCGCGGCTTGCCGCAAGCAGCGTGAAGGCGCCGTCGCCCGCCCCCAGATCGGCCGAGCCGGCGCGGGACAACTGCTGCGTGCCGCCGTCCAGCCGCAGCAGGTCAAGGGTGCCGGTGTTCGGCTCAAGCGCCAGCACCGCATCGGCGGTGCCGCCCGCATCCGCCAGCACCGCGTGGACGACGCTGTTCAGCGTGGCCGGGGCGTCCTTGCTGAAGACATTGGCCACCCGGAAGCAGCCGCCGGGGAAGGCCGCCGCCGGGTCCGGCCGGACCAGCCCCGCTTCCAGCAGCGCGCCATCGGCGGTCGAGGCGACATAGCCCGGCCGGTCCGGGGGGCCGAACAGGCTGAACTGCGCCGGCACGCCGCATCGCAGCCGCAGCTCATCGGGCGTCTCGCCGGGGTGGAAGGGCCGCTCGGGATAGCCGGCCACGGTGAACTGCGTGGGCGTGGTCACGAAGATGCGCTCTCCGCCGTCATGCGCGGCCTGGCTGTAGCGCGGGAAATCGACGCGGGCATTGTCGGGAAAGCTGATGAAGACGGCAGGCGGGTCCGCGGGGCGGGCGGGATTGAGGGTGATCACCATGCCGCTGCGCGACCCCGCCGGGCCGCCGGGCCGGGCGGCCCGCTGGCCCGCGGCATAGACAAGGCCAGCGGGGGTGATCTCGATGTCGCTGACGATGGTTTCCGTTTGCCACAGCGCCGCCCGGCGGACCGGGTCCAGGCGCCATTGCACGATGGCCGATCCGGTCCCCTCGCCATCCGGGGCCACGGCGGCGAACAGCCCGCCCGTTGCGGCATCGATGGCGATGCTCTGGACCGGGGGGACGTCGTGGATGATGTCGAAGCCCGCCCCATCCCCCCCGGGACCGGGCGCTTGCGCCTGCGCCGCAGTTGCCAGGACCGTCAGGACGCAGAGGAAGGCACGCATTCGTCGCTCGCATTGGCGGGATCGAGTTTCAGCCGGGGCAGGTCGTCGAAGCCGGTGGTGGACAGGTCCGAGGGCGAGACCGGCGGCTGCATCTCGGCCAGGAAGTCGATCACCTCCTGGTCGCTGTCGAAGACCCGGCATTCGACCGGCCGCGCGCCCCCCGACCCGTCCCCGCCCTCGGGCAGCCGGATCAGCGCCCGCTGGATCACCGCCGCCCCCTGCGGGTCCGGGCCGCCCGCCGCCTCGGGCCTGACCAGCGCGACAAAGATGACCCGGTTCCAGGGATGGGCCGGGTCGATCCAGTTCCGCCCGGCGACATATTCCCGGAACTCGTGCTCGAAGTCGTTGAGATACAGCTCTGCCCGGTATTCGCCCCAATCCGAGGGGCCGCCGGGATTGGGCAGGTTCACAAAGGCTTCCTTGCACCGTCCGGGCCGCGCGGCCGCGGCGTAGAAGGCGGGCGAGCGGAAATACTGCTCTGAATCCCGCTGGCCCTGGTAGGGCATCAGAAGCCTGCTGCAGAGATGCAGCGTCTGGCTCAACGGCCGTCCCGGAAGCTGCATCCGGTAGGCGAAGGTCAGGGTCAGCGTCAGGCTGCTGTCCGAGAACTTCGCCTTGGTCGTCCAGGTCGGGCGCTGCAGGATCGTCGAGATGCTGGACACCCGCCCGGCCAGCGGCTGCGCGGGCTGCAGCGTATCCCTGAGCAGCCGCAGGACCGGCTCGATATCGGCCTGGCCCTCGCCGGGGCCGGCGAAGATGTCCGCCACATCGGCAAGGCCGCTGGTCACGACATTCAGCGCCTGCTGGGTTTCCTGCAGCATCCCTTCGGTCTTCCCGACCCGTGCCGACAGCGCGCCGGTGGTCCGGTTCAGGGCGGCGATGCCGGTGGCGGGCCGCGGGTCGCAGTCGATGGGGGTGGCCTGCGGCACCAGATGGGCAAGCGCCGCCATGGGGGCGATCGCGACATGGCGCCTGTCATCCGCCACGTCGGCCAGCATCCCAGCGACCCGGCCCTCGCCGTCAAGAAGCGGCGCGCCGAGAAAGCCGCGCCCGTCCCATCCATCGGGCCGCGTCACCCGGTAATGGGTGACGACGCCGCCCGAAAGGACCGGCTCGACCGGGATCTCGCCATCCGCCCGCAGGCGCAGGCCCGCTTGTCCCGGCGGACAGGCGCTCAGCCGTGCCCTGGCCAGCGGCGGTTCCTGCGGGCTGCGGACAAGCACCGCCGCCGGGCCGTCTGCCGCGGCCACGCCCGCCGGGAATGCCGGGCCGCCATTGCCGAAAAGCTCGATGGTCCGGTCGGGCACGCTGGTCTTGGCAAAGCGCACGGCAGGGCTGAACCGGGCCGGGTCGCCCACCGCGCCCTGCGCGGTCAGCAGGCTGTCGGGGCCGATGGCGAAGGCGACGCCCCGGAAGGGCGGCGGCTCGCGCCCCGGCACCGCTGCCGGGCCGGTGGCCGTGACCGCGAAAAGCTGCGGCTCTGCCGGCTGGGACAGGGCCGGTCCGGCAGCCGTGAAAATGGACAAGGCAATCTTCAGTGGGTCGATCAAACGCATCGCCGACACCGTCCGGTCGGACCGCCGCGTCACCCGAAAAGGACGGACCGGCAGCCACAGCCAAAGGTAGCATCCTTCGGCGATCCTGTCGAGACAGGCGCAAAGGGGCGCAGCCCCCACGCGCAACAATGCTTGTCATTGCCGGACGTTCTTGCAACTTTCTTTTCCAAACAACCACAAGGTGACGTCGGACATGGGACTCCTTGGCATCGTTCTTTCGCTCGGGCTGCTGATGTATCTCGCCTATCGCGGGATCAACGTGCTGATCCTCGCGCCGCTGCTGGCGCTGCTGGCCGTGCTGCTGTCGGGGGATCTGCCGATCCTCGCGACCTACACGCAGGTCTTCATGCGCTCGCTCGGCGGCTATGTGATCATCTACTTCCCGCTGTTCCTGCTGGGGGCGATCTTCGGCAAGGTCATGGCCGACAGCGGCGCCGCCCGCACCATCGCCGAGAAGATCGTGGCCAGCGTCGGCGCGCATCGCGCCATCCTGGCGGTGGTGCTGGCCTGCGGGGTGCTGACCTACGGGGGCGTGTCGCTCTTCGTGGTGGCCTTCGCCATCTATCCCATCGCCAACGCGCTGTTCCGCCGCGCGGACGTGCCCAAGCGCCTGCTGCCCGCGGCCATCGCGCTGGGGTCGTTCACCTTCACCATGACGGCCTTCCCCGGCACGCCGGCGATCCAGAACGCGATCCCGATGCCCTTCTTCGGCACCAACGTCTTCGCCGCGCCCATCCTCGGCACCATTGCGGGGGTCATCATGCTGGTGGGGGGCGTCCTGTGGCTGAACCGCCGCTCGGCCGCCGCGCACGCCCGGTCGGAAGGCTACGGCGACCACCCGCGCACCGCCGCCGACAGCTCGCTGCCCGAGGACATGGACCTGCCGGGCTTCGGCATCGCCATCCTGCCGGTGGTCTCGGTCATCGTGCTGAACGCGGTCTTCACCTACATCGTCATCCCGCGGATGGACGCGAGCTACCTCGCGCAGCCGGAATACGGCGCGACCACGCTGCAATCGGTTGCGGGCATCTGGGCCATCATCGTGGCGCTGGTGCTGTCGATCGTGCTGGCGATCGCGCTGAACTGGCACCGTTTCACCAACCTGACCGACAGCGTGAACAGCGGCACGATGGGCTCGCTGCTGCCGATCTTCAACACCGCCTCCGAGGTGGGATACGGCGCGGTCATCGCGTCGCTGCCGGCCTTTGCCATCATCCGCGACGCGGTGCTGGGACTGTTCCCGACCAACCCGGTGGCCTCGCTGGCTGTGGCCGTGAACGTGCTGGCGGGGATCACCGGCTCGGCCTCGGGCGGCATGTCCATCGCGCTGCAGGCCTTGGGCGAGCAGTTCGCCGCGATGGCGCGCGAGCAGGGCATCAGCATGGAGCTGATGCACCGCGTCACCGCCCTTGCCTCGGGCGGCTTCGACGCGCTGCCCCACAACGGCGCGGTCATCACCCTGCTGGCGATCACCGGGCTGACCCACAAGAAAAGCTACGGCGACATCTTCGTCGTGTCGGTCGCGATCCCGGTCTTCGCCACCATCGTCGTGATCCTGCTGGGAGCGATGGGCTAGGCCATGGCGGACAAGATCGTTCCCGCCCGCGACGCCGCGGCCCTTGTCCATTCGGGCGACACCGTCACCACCTCGGGCTTTGTCGGCGCGGGCGTCCCCGAGGCGCTGCTGAAGGCGCTGGCCGACCGCTTCGCCGAGGAAGGCCACCCCCGCGACCTGACCCTGCTGTTCGCCGCCGGACAGGGCGACGGCAAGGGCCGGGGACTGGACCGGCTGGCGGCGCCCGGCCTCGTCAAGCGCATCGTCGGCGGCCACTGGGGGCTGATCCCGCAATTGGGCGCGCGGGCGCTGGCGGGCGAGATCGCGGGCTGGAACTTCCCGCAAGGGGTGATCTCGCATCTGTACCGCGACATCGCCGCGGGCAAGGCGGGCAGCCTGACCCATGTGGGGCTGGAAACCTTTGTCGATCCGCGGCTGGAAGGCGGCCGCATCAGCCCCGCCGCGACAGAGGACCTGGTCGAGCTTGTCACCGTCGCAGGCGTCGAGCGGCTGTTCTTCAAGGCCATGCCGATCCATGTGGCGCTGCTGCGCGGGTCCACCGCCGATCAGCGCGGCAACATCACCATGGAACGCGAGGCCCTGATCCTCGACAATCTCGCGCAGGCGATGGCGGCGCGGAACTCGGGCGGCGTGGTGATCGTCCAGGTGGACGAGGTGGTGGCCGCGGGCAGCCTGCCCGCGCGCGAGGTGGTGATCCCCGGCGCGCTGGTCGATGCCGTGGTCGTGGCGCCCCCGGACCTGCACCCGCAGACCTATGCCACGCAATACAACCGCTACTACACCGGCCGCTACCGCGCCCCCGCCGATGCGGCCGCCCCCCTGCCCCTGACCGACCGCAAGGTGATCGCCCGCCGCGCCGCCTTTGAATTGCCGGTGGGCGGCGTCGTCAACCTCGGCATCGGGATGCCCGAAGGGGTGGCGGCGGTCGCGGCGGAAGAAGGGCTGCTGGACCATGTGACGCTGACGGCCGAGCCGGGGGTGATCGGCGGCCAGCCGGCAGGTGGCCTCGACTTCGGCGCGGCGGTCAATACCGAGGCCACCATCGCCCAGAACCAGCAGTTCGACTTCTACGACGGCGGCGGCCTCGACCTCGCCTGCCTCGGGATGGCCGAGGTGGACGGGACGGGCAACGTGAACGTCAGCCGCTTCGGCCCGAAGCTCGCCGGCTCGGGCGGCTTCATCAACATCAGCCAGAACGCCCGGCATCTGGTCTTCGCCGGCACCTTCACGGCGGGCGGCCTGTCCGTCCGCGCGGGCGAGGGCCGGCTGCAGATCGAAACCGAGGGCCGCGCGCAGAAGTTCGGCGCGTCGGTCGAGCAGATCACCTTCTCCGGCGCCCGCGCCGCCCGGCTGGGCCAGCCGGTCCTTTACGTCACCGAACGCTGCGTCTTCCGGCTGGACGCGCAAGGCCTGCGCCTGACCGAGATCGCCCCCGGCGTGGACCTGCAGCGCGACATCCTCGACCGCATGGGCTTTGCCCCGCTGGTGGGCGAGGTGGCCCTCATGGACCCCCGCATCTTCACCGACGCGCCGATGGGGCTCAAGGACGACCTGCTGACCGTTCCCCTGGACCGACGGATCACCTGGGACGCGGGCCGCGAGATCCTGTTCATCAACCTGTCGCGGCTGGCCGTCCGCACGCCCGCCGATGTCGAGGCGATCCGCGACCGGGTCGATGCGGTCGCGGGTCCCCTTGGGCGGCGGGTGGACGTGGTGGTGAACTACGACCAGTTCCACATCGCGGAACCCGTGGAACGGGACTGGGCCGCGATGGTGGACGACCTCGAGGCCCGGCTTTACGGGCGGGTGTCGCGCTATTCCTCCTCGGCCTTCCTGCGCCGCCGCCTCGGCCGCACGCTGGAACGCCGCCGCCGCGGGACCATTCACGACAGCGGCCACGCCGCCGAGGAAGCCCTGCGCCAGCAGGACAGCGGCCCGCGCGATCCCGGTAGCTGACCGAAAGGCGCGTCACGGCGTTCCGCCGCCATGCCGGGCCGCAGAAGCGTGGCAGGCGCAGAGCCGCCCCGCCTGCGTCGAACCGGCCTGCGCTCGACCGGCCTGCGCGGTGTCTGACGGCATGGACGCACCCTCGAAGCCGGACTGCGCCCTGCGCTTCCGGCCATGAGCGGCAGCCGGGGCCTGCCCGGCCTGCGGCGCGGCGAACCGGCCCGCGCCATGGCCGACGGCCCCGGATGCTGCGGCAGCTTGCCTGAGGGGGGGGGCGCCGCGTCCCGGTGGAACCGATGGGCGGGCCGGGGCTTTCCTCGCAGACCGGCTGCCGGCGCGCCTGTGGCCGGGACCGGGGCCGGGGCCGGGGCCGGGGCCGGCAAAGGGGGGGAGGCGGATGGACGAAGGCAAGGCGGTCGGCAGCACCGCGAGGAAGACCCATGCGGCGGCCGAAAGCGCGGCCTCGGCCGCCGAGGACTCCAGCGCCGCCGCCCGGCAGACGACGCAAGCCGCCGAGCGGACCTCCGAGGCCGCGGAAACCTCGGCCGAGGCGGCGGAGGTCACGGCCAAGGCCGCCGTCGTCACCAAGGACAGCGCCGAGCGCCGGACCGAGCTTGCCGGCGACCGCACCGTTTTCGCGGCCGAGCGGACCTATGCCGCCTGGGTGCGCACGGGGATGGTGGGGCTGGCGGGCGGCATCGGCGCGCGGACGCTGCTGGAGGGGCTGGTGCCGGGCTGGATGGTGATGGCGCAGGCCTCGGTGCTGATGCTGTTTGCGATCTTCTGCTTCACCGCCGGGGTCTGGCGCCAGTTGTTCCGGGTCGAGCCGCTGGCCCCCGACATCCGCAGGCTGCCCGGCTGGGTGCTGATCGCGGTCAATGTCTTCCTGTCGCTGGTCGCCGCGACCGCCCTTCTGGGGATCTGGACCGGCCCCGGGGCCTGAGCGGCCCCTGCCCTATTCCGCCCGCAGCCGCACCCCGGCAAGGCTCGGGTCGCAGCGCCGCGCGGCAGTGACCAGCCGCTGCTGCAGATGCGCCTGCACATAGCTTGCGTGAAAGCGGCTGGGGGCCAGCAGCAGAAGCTGGCCGTCCTCGACCCCCGCATCGGCCAGCGGCGCGAACCAGGCCTCATAGGCGCCCCGGTCCTCGGCCGACAGCAGCGCCCGCGCCGCCGCCCAGACCGCGCCCGCCGCCCCCTCGCCGCCGCCCGCGCGGCGGAAGGGCACCACCGTGGGGCTGTCGCCCGGTTCCGCGGGCTCGGGTGCGCCGCCAAGGCGGGCGACCAGATCGGGACCGACATTCGCCCATTCGGGCCGGGTGTCTAGCAGGATGCGGTCCAGCCCGAGGCCCAGCACCGAGACCCGCCCCCGCGCGCCCTGCCGCTTGACGGTGATCCAGCCGAGGCTGCGCAGCCGCGCCATGTCGCGCTTGACGGTGCGCTCGTCCACCGCCCAGAGCCGGGCGATCTCGGCCTGCCCCACCGCCAGCTCGTCCCGCTGCCAGTTGTAGCGCGCGGTGATCAGCGCCATCAGCCGCAGCACCATGCGCTGCCGGTGCTGGTCGCCCGCCAGCGCATGGGCCGCCAGCGCCGTCAGCAGGTCATATTTGCGGCTTGCCCCCTCGTGCCCGGCCGGACGGATCGCCTGCATGCTGTCCTCGCTCTCCGGCCCCGCCGCGGGGCTGCCGCCCCTGCCCGGTCGCTGTCCTGTCCCCTGGCTGCGGGCGTCCCCAGAACGCTTTTCGCCGTTATGGGGTCATTAGTGTCCTGTCTGGCCCGCCTGTCAAGCGTGCGCTGCTGTTGCGCCGCAACAGCCACCCAATCCCGCAAAGAAATATCGGTATCATAGGTTATGGGGGACACCCTGGATGTCCCCC